>NZ_JAGHZN010000038.1:0-48939 GCF_017746735.1 Roseofilum sp. Guam
GGGGGGTGGGAGTTGGAACGGGTGCGGGGGTAGGTACGGGGGCAGGTGCGGGTGTTGGTGTGGGCGAGGGCGTGGGTTTAGGTGGGGGTTTGGGTGAAGGTGCTGGTGTCGGAGTGGGCGAGGGTGGAGGTTTGGGTGTCGGAGTGGGCGAGGGTGATGGAGAAGGTTGTGGCGTTGGAGTGGGTGATGGAGAGGGTTGGGGACTGGGGGACGCAATGGGTTCAGAGGGACGGTTAGCCCGTTGTAGGGTGGCGGTTACTCCTCCGATTAAACCAGCGATCGCCACTAAAATCACTATCGGCAGCCAAAGCCATGGCCGAGGTTCAGTCGTACTACTCGGTTTCACAGTTCCCGATGTACCTGTAGTACTCGGACGAGGCACAGACGGCGGAACCAGGGCAATAGTGGCGGCTTGGCTGGTGGATGAAGGGGTGGGGGTAGTGGCTTGAGGAGTAGTTGGAATAGCCGTAAGTGATGTTTGGGGCAATAAATCCAGCCATTCCCGAATAGTTTGGGGTCGGTCTTCAGCATTCAGCGCCATGCCCCGTAACACCGCTTGGTTCACCGCAGGACTCAGATGGGGTTGGAGGTCTCTGGGGCTTGGCATTTGGTGGCGATCGCGTAAAATAGAAGCCACGGGTATTCTGGCCGTCAGTATCGTATACAGGGTAGCCGCCAGTCCATAAACATCACTGGCAGCACTGCGACGCTGCGATCGCATATACTGCTCGATAGGAGCATAGCCTTCTGAAACTAAACTGGTATGGGTTTGGGTTAAATTCTGCTCATATTCTCGGGCAATACCAAAATCAATCAGCACCACGTCCTGAGTGCCTTCGTGCAACAGAATATTTTGGGGCTTAATATCTCGATGCAACACGCCCTTCTGATGGACAACCTCTAGCGCTGCTCCAATTTGATGGATATAATGAATCGCGAGATCCTCATTTAAGGGGCGATCGGGATACACCAACTCAGCTAACGTTGGCCCTGGAATATAATCCATCACCATATAGGGCATCCCATCTTCCGTAAAGAAATCGCTCACCCGCACAATATGGGGATGCACGCACAACGCCAAGCGGCGAGCCTCATCCTGAAACTTCTGCTCAAACTCCTGAAAATTAGGCTGTTTCCGAATCGACTCATTCAAAGTTTTAATCACCACTATCTGATGTAGATAATGATGGGTCGCCTTAAACGTTAATCCAAACCCACCTTGACCCAGCTCTTCATCAAGGGTATATTTTCCTCCTTGCAGTGTTTTGACCATAGTTTCAGATATGTCGCTGTTGTCTAAAAAGGATTTCAAGGTGAGATAGTTCGATTGTAATCCAAAGAAAGAGTTGATTAGAGAGGGGAAAACCACGGCCCATTCCCAACCCCCCCATTCCCATTTAGCACCCTCTCAACCAAAGCTTAACCTGAAGATTACCTGTTTATGAATGTAACGTCCTAGACTAGCAAGGGAACCGACATTAACTCATACACTAGGACTTTTGTATGGTTTCCTCACTTCTGCCTACCCGTGATTCTCAAATCCAATTCCGTGAACTGCTTGAAGACCTCTATCAAGGTCGGAGTTTAGTAGACTTTGTTGGTGGGCAAATGATTCCCCTCAATTCTAGTGATATTTGGGTGGTCTGTCGGGGTGTAGTGAGTTTAAGTTCCATTCAGACCAATGGTGAAGAATCCTTATTAGGCTTCGCAGTCCCTTCTATGCCCTTTGGTTTACCCTTAACTCGGATTGAAAGTTATCAAGCTATTGCTCTATCGAATGTGGGGTTAATGCGCTTTACCCTGACCGAAATTGAAACATCTCCCATCTTATGCAGCAGTTTATGGGAGCAATTGAGTCGTCGTTTACGGCAAACTGAATCAATTCTGGCTTTAGTCAGTTATCGACGTGTAAAAGAGCGCTTAGAACAATTATTGTTATTATTAGCTCACGAAATGGGCCAATCCACCGAAGACGGTCGAGGAATACGCTTACCGGTGAAGTTAACCCATCAGAATTTAGCCAAAACCATTGGTACAACTCGGGTAACCGTCACTCGGTTAATGAAAGAGCTGCGCCAAGATGAGTGGTTAACCCTAGACCCGGAGCGTCATATTACTCTCCAGAAGGATTAGTTGTGCTTGAGTTCTGGAGTTGGGCAAGAAACCAAGTGCCGACCGTGGTATTATCGGAAGTGCGATCGCGCTCCAAACCCATTTCCAGCAGTCCAATTGCTAACCCCGGTAACCGCATCGATTCTCGGATTCTTCGACTCCCACCATTGCTCATCATTTCAAAAGCAATAATTTCAGTTTTTTTCACATCCACTATCCAATTACCCATTACCGCGCGAAGCACTATATTGCCCAGAAGGTTGATAATCAAACAACCACTTAAACTGTAAATCTCCTAACCAAGTCGGTGTTAACCGGTAAATCCAGTTCCGCACCTGACAACTCAGAGGATTTTCTAATTGACCCAAAGAACTGATTTGGCGCGAAGATTCAAACACTTGGGTAATGCGTGGTGTACGGTATTGCTCAAATTGTCGTAGAGTTTGAGCAAGTTGGGATAAATCTGCACAAGTTTTAATTGAGTACACTAATTCATAGGCATCTTCAATGGCCATGCATCCCCCTTGACCAATACTCGGTTGCACAGGATGGGCAGCATCTCCGATTAAGGTAACTCGATTTTTGCCCCAAACTGGGGTTAGAGGTAAACGGTCATAAATGTTATCTTCATAAATATCGGTTTCTTCAAGGGCTTCAATAATTTGAGGCACTGGTGAACTGTAGTGTTTAAACAGTTGGCGCAAGAGCGATTTTCGGGTTCCGGGTTGACTCCTAGGACTTTCTAGAGGCACATTATCAAAGGCATAAAAAGAGCGTTGACCGTCACCTATGGTAAAATAAGCGAGGCGATCGCCTTTTCCCCAATATTCCATCCAAGTATACTCTGGATTAAAATTAATTCCTTCTGGGTTAAAATATCCACGCCAACATCGCATCCCACTATACACAGGGGGGTCTAGCACCTCGTCTGCATTCAAAGATACTCGAACTTGAGAATAGAGTCCATCCGCACCAACCAAAACATCACCCCAGGTTGTATCCCCATCCTCAAAACAAACCTCGATTTTTTCCTCCTTTTCCTTAACCTCCACAAACTTCTTGTTGGTTTGCACAATACCTGACGGCAGTGCATCATATAACAGTTTCTGTAAGACAGGACGACCCAGACAAACCCCTAAATCCGAGCAATTAACAAACTCAGGAGAGTTAATATATAAAGGCTTTCCTTGTGCATTGCTAAAGCCCCCTTTCTTAATTTTCCCCCCTTTTTCATACAGTGCTTTAGCCAAGCCCAATTTCTCATAGACACTCATGGCATTGCGTTGGATAAAAATACCTCCCGGCCCCGATACCATGCCTTCCCATGTCCGTTTTTCATAGAGTTCTACCTCTAATCCAGCTTGCACACAGGCAATAGCACAGGTTAATCCACCAATACCACCACCAATAATAATTACTTTTGGGGTCATGACTGATACCCTATAGATTTAAGGAATAAAATAATTGTAAATCACAATCCGATCGCCGTCTAAACCCCATGAATCCCACTCCCTTACCTCCTATCTGTGGCTCAGAAGCAGAAATTACCGCCATTGTCCAAGAACAAACCCCCATTTATCGCTCTAAAACCTGGAATATCAACCAGATTAGTGCTGCCTTTGCTTGTGCCCTGCATATGCACCAACCTACAATTCCGGCAGGAGAAAATGATGCATTAATCAGCAATTTACAATATATGTTTGAGCATCTCCAAGAAGGAGATAATCACAATGCAGCTCCCTTTGCTTGGTGTTATCAACGGATGGGAGAATTTATCCCAGAATTGATTAATCAAGGCTGTCATCCACGCATCATGTTGGATTATTCCGGTAACCTGCTTTGGGGATTACAACAAATGGGGCGCGAGGATATTCTAGACTCTCTAAAAAACTTGACAAAATCCCCTTATTCTGATTGTGTAGAATGGTTGGGAACGATGTGGAGTCATGCCGTAGTTCCCTCTACGCCCATTCCCGATCTTAAATTGCATATTCTAGCATGGCAGCATCAATTTAGAGCAATTTTTGGTACAGAAGCTCTAAAGCAAGTTAAGGGATTTTCGCCACCAGAAATGCATCTTCCCAACCATCCAGATACCCTCTATGAATATATTAAAGCCTTAAAAGAATGTGGCTATCGCTGGTTATTAGTGCAGGAACATTCAGTTGAGCGTTTAGATGGCAGCCCTCTGCATCAGGACGATAAATATGTGCCCAATTGTTTAATCGCTCGCAATTCCCAAGGGCAAGAAATCAGTATTATCGCTTTGATTAAAACTCAAGGTTCAGATACGAAGTTAGTCGCACAAATGCAACCGTATCATGAAGCGAAAACGCGCTCTAGAAGAACCTTGGGAAATGTAGATCTGCCCAGTTGTGTCACTCAAATTGCCGATGGTGAAAATGGGGGCGTGATGATGAATGAGTATCCCCGTGATTTTAATCCAGTATGGCATCAGATTAAAGGCAATGGTCAAGAAAGTAATGGAGTTGTTGGCTTAAATGGGACAGAATATTTAGAATTACTCGAAAGCGCCGGAGTAAAGCCGGACGATTATCCCGTTTGTCAAGCTGTAGAGCAACATAAAATCTGGCACAAATTGGGGGATGATATGACTCCAGAGAAAGTGCAAGGGGTGTTAACTCAATTAAAGGAAAATGACCCCAATTTTCATCTGGATGGAGCCTCTTGGACAAACGATCTGAGTTGGGTAAAAGGGTATGAAAATGTGTTGGAGCCGATGCATCATTTAAGTGCTTTGTTTCATCAAAAGTATGAGGGTTTAGTAGCCCAAGATTCAACCGTTACTCAACAGGAAGATTATCAACAGGCGCTGCTCTATGTTCTACTGCTGGAAACCAGTTGTTTTCGCTATTGGGGACAGGGAACTTGGACGGATTATGCAAAGATGTTGTACGAGCGGGGAATGGAGATCCTACATGATTAAGAGCGATCGCACTTTTCTGAACAGATGTTAATATCAAAGCAGTATAACCCGATCGCTTGTAAGAATAGAGATTGCCTATGAGTTCTTTTGCCATCTCTCCTTCTATCCTCCCCACTGCCGAACAACGCCTAGTTTTGTCAGGAGTCAGTTGGCGGCAATATGAACTCTTGTTAGCCACTCTGGGAAATGATTTTCCTAACTTGCGACTGAGTTACCTAGAAGGAGTCCTCGAAATTATGGCGACTTCACGAGAGCATGAAGAACTGAAAACGATGATTGGAATGCTTTTGGAGGCCTACTTTCAAGAAGTGCGGATTCGTTTTCATGCTATCGGTTCAGCGACGTTTCGTAGGGAGATGGCGCAAAGAGGACTGGAACCCGATGAGTGTTACTGTCTGGATCATAAGAAAGAATTCCCGGATCTAGCGATCGAAGTGGTCGTCACAAGCGGTATGGTGGATAAATTGCAGATTTATCAAGGTTTGGGAGTCCAGGAAGTGTGGCAATGGAAAGAGGGGAAGTTTTCGTTGTATCGCTTGCGTTCTACAGGATATGAGGCGATCGCCAAAAGTGAGCTTCTCCCCAACTTAGATGTATCTCTCTTAGTCAGTTATGTCAAACCTAGCGAACAATTCGATGCCGTAATGGATTTTCGCGATCGCCTTCGCCCATCGAGTTAAAGCCTAGTCTACCACTAAAAAACCCGCCGTAGCGGGCAAAACAAACAACAGAGAACAGACAGAGATGAATGATCTTAACTCATACTCAACACCATACCCATCAAGGTCTCTAAATGACCGGTACAAGCTTGTACCATCTGATGGGTCATGGGGAGGCTATCGATCACCATTCCCGTACACAATACCATCATATACAAAATCGAATACTTAAACATGGACTTGGCTAACGGCAGATCCTTGGGATTTTGGTATAAAACCCAAGCTTTTTGGAGGAAAATTCCTCCTAAAACCAAAGCAAACCCGCCATAGACTGCTCCACAGACTCCCAAGGGATAAATCAACATCAACGAAACGGGAACCACCAATAAAGAATAGATCCAAATTTGCTCGGTGGTCACTTCTTCCCCTTCTACCACAGGTAACATGGGCACGTTTACGCTGGCATAATCTTCCCGAATCATCAGAGCTAAGGCCCAGAAATGGGGTGGAGTCCAAAGGAAAATTAAGGCAAATAATAACCAAGCAGCCCAACTTAATTCCCCAGTAACTGCGGCCCAACCGACTAAGGGGGGGATTGATCCAGCCGCTCCACCAATCACAATATTTTGGGGGGTATTACGCTTGAGCATGTGGGTATAGACGACCATGTAAAAGACAATGCCCATCATGGCCAAAAGAGCAGCTTGCAGATTAGCAAATCGGGTTAATAATCCAAAGGATAATCCAGCCAAAATTAAGGCAAAAATTAGTGCATGTCGCGGTTGAACTTTTCCAGAAGGAAGGGGACGCTTGCGCGTGCGTATCATCGCATAATCAATATCCAGGTCATAAATGCAGTTGAGGGTTTGGGCGGACGCAGCAGCTAAGGTTCCCCCAGTAAGGGTAACGAGTAAGAGGATGGGATCGATTTTGCCTTCTGAAGCAATCCACATACTGGCGGCTGTGGTAATCAGGAGTAGGGGGATAATACGAGGTTTAGTGAGTTGATAGTAATTGCGCCAGGTCTCCAGAAGAGCATGTTGAACAGAAGAGATGGAAAGTCTTGCGGTGTCTTGCATAGATCAATATGGCGCTTTGCGCTGATATAGGGCATTAGTGATCGAAGAAATGTTTTTCCTACTGGAGATCGGGGAGAATGCGGCGATCGCGAAGCGAAACGGAGTTTTATCGCCTCAGTGATTCGGAACATTATCGCGCCATGCTAAAACTGAAAAGGCAGTTAAAATCCCCAATAAACATGCGCCAATAGTTTGATGAGCAACGGTTAGGGGTTCCACTTGTAGATGTAACCACAACGTCCCCACTCCCAGCAGAATTTGTAAGACTAAAAGACCTGCTGCATAGTGAATTAAGCGCCGTAGCAAGGGGTGCAGCGCAGGAGTGCGCCGGGCCCAGATAATCAGAATAGCAGTGGTAATCAGGGGAGGAAGTACGCCAGCAATATGGCTATGCATAATTGTACAGAGCTGATTTCCGCCTAAGCATTGATGAACGGCCCATTGGGACGCGACGAGCGCTCCTAAAATACTTTGAATGTAGACCAAGCTGGCGGCTACTGTGCCCATCCAGGGCAGTTTTCCGGTTGCTCCTGTGCCGTTATAGGGGAGCAACAACATCCAGATGATGACCAGACTGAGGAAGAATAAGAGAGCAGTTCCCAGATGAGCGGCCACAATATCAAACCGCAAGAGTTGAGTAACCGTGAGGCCTCCAAGCAGTCCTTGGAAGACTACTAACCCTAAACTCCCCGTTGCGGCCCAGGGTAACCATCGGGGGAGTTCCTGACGATACCACCAGGACAAACCCATGAGGAAAATTGCCCCTAAGCCAATTAAACTGGCATCCAAACGATGGAACCATTCCAGAAATACCTGTAGATTCATCTGTTGGGTTGGCACTAAGGTTCCGTAACACAGGGGCCAATCTGGACAAGCTAAACCCGCATTCATCACCCGAGTCGCGCTACCCACTGCCATTAAAAGCACTGTGGCTACTACAAGCTTGACGACTAAATTGAGGATTCTTTGTTTAGGGTGAACTTGATGCTTGGATTCTATTTGTTCATGGAGAGTGAAATTAGCCATGTCCATACTCACGCTCGTTTATGCAATAAATTATCAATCCATGTTAAACAATTCGTGAGCGAATGCTCACCAACCGAAAATAGAGGGTAAGACCATTTGGCCTAATGCCACTGGTCTACTACTGTAATCAGGCGATCGCCAATCCCAGCCAGGCTTTTGTTTTTCTTTCGATTCTCAATCATCGGTAATGGGTACGTGACTCTCTTTACGTCTGGAGTGTCTCCCCATTCCTGAAAAAAGTATTAAGGATAGCTTAGGATAACGCCTGGATCGAGAAGACCTGCTCTAACGTAAGTAGAGAAGTGAAGATTCTTTTCTCTGAAAAAGGGATCTCATTGTTCAGAACCGCGTGGCTCGCGGGAATAGTCTGTGGAGCGAACATAAGACCATAAACTCGCGACTAGGGTGGAGGCAGTTCTCAGACGCAGAAATCTAAAGCCTCCTGCGGAGGGTAGCTCTCGCTAACGTGAGGTTTCCGCTTCGCGGACATGAATTAGGAATCACCGTGGCAACAGCGCCCGGTGAGGATGTCAAACGTTCAACCCCTTGAAGATGGATCAGCATAATCACTGTGAATATTCCGAGTAACATTATCACCCTAATTGCTGGTATTCTCTTAACTCTGATCAGCCTCTGGTTTGGTCAACATCATGGTTTAATGCCTGTGGCTGCTTCCGAGGAAGCGCCCTGGATTGATGGACTATTTAATACTATGATGACCATTTCCATTGGTCTGTTCTTACTGGTTCAGGGTATTCTGATCTTTTCGATCGTGCGCTTCCGCCAGCGACCGGGAGACGAAACGGATGGCCCCCCTATTGAAGGCAATATTCCCCTAGAAATTGTCTGGACAGCAATTCCAGCGATGATTGTTTTAGGCTTGGGGGTCTATAGCTTCGATGTGTATACCAATATGGGCGGACTCGATCCGATGGCATCCCACGATCATGGTCAACAGGTAGCCCATATAGAGGGAGCCGCGATCGCCGCGCCCTTGTCACAAGAAGCACCGACACTGGAAAAAGCAAATCGTCGAGTGGCGATCGGTATCGGCGCAGATCCCAAAGAAGTGGGCAAAGCCCCCGATCTCGTTGTGGATGTTCTCGGCCTCCAATATGCTTGGATCTTCACCTATCCAGAAACCGGAATTGTCAGTGGAGACCTACATATGCCTGTAGACCGGGATGTACAACTGAACATTAAAGCTGCTGACGTGATTCACTCCCTGTGGATACCCCAATTCCGGGTCAAACAAGATGCCATCCCCGGCCGGGAAACAGAACTGCGCTTGCGCCCCAGAGAACTGGGAACCTATCCCGTTGTCTGCGCTGAATTGTGCGGTTCCTACCATGGAGGGATGAGAACCCAAACCATCGTTGAATCCGCAGAAGACTTTGACCAATGGGTAAATGAGCAAATTGCCTCAGTGGATGGGGACAATCTGGGAACTCCAGTAGCCAACCTCTCCTCCGAGGAATATCTAGTGCCTTATACCCAAGAAATGGGTATTGATGAAAACGCCCTCAAAGCCATGGGTACTATGGGCCATGAACACCATCATGCCTTGTAATCTTAGGTCTAGCTCATTCCTTAAAAGGGAGATTTTTAAGGGAAAAATTGGTTTCCCTATTCCCTATTCCCTATTCCCTATTCCCTAATATCTATGTCACAACCACAAGAATCAGCCGCTGTTGAAGCCTATCGTCCCAGTTGGCGAGATTTCTTAAGCTTCAGCACCGACCACAAAATAATCGGGATGCAATACCTGGTGACCTCCTTTGTTTTCTACATTCTCGGAGGACTCTTAGCCGTTGGTATCCGTACTGAATTAGCCACTCCAGAAGTGGATTTTGTCAGCCGAGAACTCTATAACGGTTTGTTTACGGTTCATGGAACCGTGATGATTTTCCTTTGGATTGTTCCTGCTGGTGCCGGTTTAGCCAACTACCTGGTTCCTCTGATGATTGGGGCTAAGGATATGGCCTTTCCTCGGCTCAACGCTGTTGCCTTCTGGTTAATTATTCCAGGGGGCATTTTGTTGATGTCAAGTTTCTTTGTTGGCGCTCCTGGAGCAGGCTGGACGGCCTATCCGCCCTTAAGTACGACAGGCGATAAGGCCGGGGAATTCATTTGGATTATCAGTGTGCTGTTGTTGGGAACCTCTTCCATTCTGGGGGGGATCAACTTCATGACCACGATTGTGAACATGAGAATGCCTGGCATGGGGATTTATGATATGCCCCTATTTTGCTGGGCAACTGTCTCGGTTTCCATCTTGATTTTGATGTCTACCCCAGTTTTAGCGGGCGCACTGGTCCTGTTAGCCTTTGACTTAATGGCGGGGACTTCCTTCTTTAATCCCACGGGGGGCGGCGATCCGATTGTTTATCAGCACCTGTTCTGGTTTTATTCCCATCCAGCGGTGTACATCATGATTGTCCCCCTGTTTGGTGTAATTTCGGAAATTATTCCCGTGCATTCACGTAAGCCGATCTTTGGGTATAAGGCGATCGCCTACTCCAGTCTCGTCATCAGTTTCCTGGGTCTCATCGTTTGGGCGCACCATATGTTTACCAGTGGCACACCCGGCTGGTTACGCATGTTCTTCATGGTTGCCACTATGATCATCGCCGTACCCACTGGAATCAAAGTCTTTAGCTGGATCGCCACCCTTTGGGGCGGTAAAATTCGGCTCAATAGTGCCATGCTATTTGCCCTCGGCTTCGTTTCCCTCTTCGTGGTGGGTGGCTTAAGCGGCATCATGTTAGCTTCTGCTCCCTTTGATATCCACGTTCACGATACCTATTTTGTCGTCGCTCACCTGCACTATGTCCTATTTGGTGGCAGTGTCTTCGGCATTTATGGCGCGATTTATCACTGGTTCCCCAAAATGACCGGCAGAATGCTCAATGAAACCTGGGGTAAAGTACATTTTGTACTAACATTCCTCGGCTTTAACCTCTGCTTCCTCCCCATGCATTGGTTAGGCTTACAAGGAATGCCTCGCCGGGTAGCCGAATACGATCCTCAATTTGCCACCATTAATATGGTGTGTACAGTGGGTTCAATTCTTCTGGCGATCTCCACCTTACCTTTCTTAATTAATGCCACTTGGAGTTGGTTAGCTGGCTCTCTTGCACCGGCTAATCCTTGGAATGGCTTAACCCTAGAATGGTTAACCGCTTCTCCACCGCCAGTGGAAAACTTCTTAGAACCCCCCGTTCTTTGGTCTGGTCCCTATGATTATGGGATTGATACTGAAGAATCAGAAGAGGAAAAATCGGTGGATGAATTGTTAGCAGAAATGAAACCCTCTGCTTAGTTGGGCACGGAAACTAGAAACCGGGTTTCTACGAAAATCTGGCATAGAATCGCAAAACTTGCCAGAAACCCGGTTTATCCCAAGCCCCATTCCCCATTCCCTATTCCCTAAATTGGAGGATTTTTGTATGCAAAGTTCTGCTGAAGCCACAGCAACTGTAATGGGATATGCCGAAGAAACTCACGGGGTATCCCATCATGAAGAACATCCAGATCATCGCATATTCGGGATTCTGATGTTCCTGATTGCGGAGTCGATGATCTTTTTGGGATTGTTTGCCGCTTACCTTACGTTTAAGCTCACCTCACCCGACTGGCAACCGGAAGGCACAGAACTGGAATTGCTTCTACCTGGCATTAATACCATCATTCTGATTTCCAGTAGTTTTGTCATTCATAAGGCTGGGGATGCGATTAAAAATAAAGGTGATGAAAAAGGACTCCGACTCTGGTTTGGAATTACTGCCCTGATGGGAGCTGTGTTCCTCATCGGACAGTTGTATGAGTATTTCCATCTCAGCTTTGGCTTAACTGATAATGTGTTTGCCAGTACGTTTTATGTACTGACGGGCTTCCATGGTTTGCACGTTTTGTTCGGATTAGTGTTAATTTTGGGCGTATTGTGGCGATCGCGCGTTTCCGGTCACTATTCCCAAGAGTCCCACTTTGGTGTAGAAGCCGCCGAGATTTACTGGCACTTTGTTGATGTGGTCTGGATTGTCCTCTTTACTCTGTTATATATCCTGTAGATAATCCACTATTTGCCCACATCATGTTGGAAAAACAGGGTTTTTGGCAAAAACCCTGTTTTTCCTTTTTCCTATTGCTATTCGTGCCTATTGCCTCAAATCATAACCTAATCGTCCTTACTCGCTCATTCACTGCTATCGTAAAGAAAAAAGGCTAACATCAACCCTTCGTATAACCATTGATCAATTGAATAATCCCTTGATCGTCAAATTCATCCAGTTTTTGCATGATTTGCTGACAAAATCCATGATAACCGATATTGTTTTTTTGAATCGCTTTCACCTCTATTTCAATAGCCTCAATATCGCCAATTTTCGCCACTTCAATAATTTTTTCCAACGATTCTAGAGGCGGGATTTCTTGTGATTTTGGAAGATTGATCGGTTCAACAGCCAGGTTGGAAGGGACTAGAGAGCGAGTTTCCCACTCCAAATATAGATACTTTTTCAACAGAGAAAACAATTGCTGAAAATCAATCGGTTTACTCAAGAAATCATCACACCCAGCCTCAAGACTGGCGACTTGATCTTGACTTAAGACGCTGGCACTCGAAGCAATAATCGTAAGTCCTTCAAACTGAGGTTGAGTGCGAAGTCTACGGGTCATTTCAAAACCATCTAAAACAGGCATGACTAAATCGGTAAGAATCAGATCAGGATGGAACTTTTCTGCTTGAGCTAATCCGATTTCTCCATCGGCCGCTTCGCAACAGTCAAAACCTAGAGAGAGTAACACTTCTCGTAGCATTTGTCGATTGACTTCCTTATCATCAACAATCAGCACTTTGCGTCGATGGCCAACATAACCTACAATTTCGTTCTGTTCTTGATGAATAATGGTTCCCCAAGATTCAGCCATGGGCAGTTCTAAGTCAAACCAAAATTGACTCCCTTGACCAAGAATACTGGTGACTTGAATTTCGCCACCCATTAAGCGCACAATTTGCTGGCTTATGGCTAAACCCAGTCCAGTCCCTTGGGCTTGTTGACTTTTCGAGCCGACTTGTTCAAAGGGCAAGAAGATTTTTTCGACTTGCTCTAAGCTCATGCCCACTCCAGTATCTTGGATACTAAATCTTAACCAGATGTTTTTTTCGCTAGTCGTCGGTAAGTCTTCAAGGGGATAAACTTGTAAGATAGTGCGCCCTTGATGGGTAAACTTAATTGCATTTCCTAATAGATTTAAGAGGACTTGACGCAGGCGTTTGTCATCTGCCATTATGGCATTGGGTAGTCCTGGGTGTTCGCTATATTGAAATTGAATTCCTTTGTTATTTGCACGAACTCTAGACATTTCTGCAATACCCGAAAGAAAGGCTGGCAAATGGAATTCTTGGGGAATAAGGTCGAGTTTACGGGCTTCAATTTTGGCTAAATCGAGGATATCGTTGATCAGATTCAGTAAGTGAGTTCCACATTGTTCAATAATTTCTATTCCGTGCCGTTGGGTATTGAGGTCTTGGGTACGTTCCATGATTTGGGTATAGCCGAGAATGCCGTTGAGGGGAGTTCGCAGTTCATGGCTCATATTGGCGAGAAATTCACTTTTGGCTTGATTGGCTTCATCAGCAGTGAAGCGAGCTTGTTCGAGTTCCTGGGTATAGATACTGATGCGTTCTACCAGTTGGTTAAAGGCTTGGGCAACGGTAGCGACTTCATCTTGGGTGGTGACTTGGCAACGGAGGTTAAAGTTAGATTCTTGGGTGATTTGGGTGGCGACTTGTTCTAGGGACTGGAGGGGACGAGCGATCGCCGAACTGGTTAAGAAAACCAGTAAACTAGAGAGGAGGAGAGAACTGGCAATACTGACAACAATAATCCACCGCCGCAGATATTCGGCTTGTATGCGTTCATGTTCTGCTCTGTGATATTGGTTATCAATGACTTCTTCAATCCAAACCAAATTTTCGAGCAAGCGGTCAAATTCAATTTCAATTTTTGTGGCTTCTTTGGAGGTGAGAGTATTGATAATTGTTTGCCGTGCGGGTGCAATTTGGTTGGCGGTGAGACTAGGGGGGTCAAGTTGTTGCCAAAGTTCGAGAATGAGATCTTTATATTGTTGGGTTACCTGACGGTATCTAGCTAGGGTGTCTTGCAATTTTGGCAGATCAACATCGGAAGCATAAGCATAGTTTTGCAAAAACTGCTCAAAGGCTTGGTTGGCTTGTTCTACCCGGTCGATATCAGCAATAAATTTATCCGCTTCATAGCTAAACCAAATGGTGTCTCCGAGGATGCCAATGAGTCTTTGGGGATGTAAACGGATGGCGAGGATGGCATTTTCCTGATCTTTTAGGAGAAGTTGTTGGCGCGAGGCGATCGCCAATTCTTCGTTTGCTCTATGCTGATAATATTCTCCAATAAACAGCCCAGCTAAGGAACCACAAATGGCAACTCCCAAGGAGAATCCATATCCGATCGCAATTTTCTGACCAATACTCAGATGATTGATCTGCTCCACCACCCGATCCCTGAAGGATGAGTTAGTCCACCACTGGTTTAATCGATCAATCATCGTCCAACGTAGGGAGTTACTGACCATTGCTATACTCAAACCTTCTGAGATCGAAAAAGACCAATTACCTTAGAGGAAATTCCCTTCTCCGATCGCGCGATATACATTGCGTATCATATCGTAATCTTGATCGTCTACAGCACTTAACGTAGATGCTTTGTACTTGCTTTTGTTGGCTGTAGTAAACCCTAACGCTCTCACGATGGACTCTTGATCGGCTAAGATGCGATCGCGCAGATTTTCTACTTCCTCTGGTTTCATCCGACTATTAACAATTAATACATCACTGGGTAGAGCAGGCCCCTTAGCTAAGAGGCGAAACTCACTAGGAGAAACCCCTTCTGCTTCTAAAAAGTCTTCATAATCGGTAATTGGCCCCGCCCAAGCCTCTACTGCCCCATTTTTTAGTGCGGCTAAGGAGCCTTCTCGACCTAACATTTTGACTTGATAATCGGTTTTGGGATCGAGTCCCGCACTGACAAACATATCAGTTGGCCCTAAATGACCGCTAGTAGAACCTACTTTGATCATGGCAATGGTTTTCCCTTGTAGATCTGGGATCGATTGTACTGGCGAGTTGGGGGGAAGGGCGATCGCTGCATGATAATTCGGTCGAGTAATGCCAATCACAGGAATGGCATTCGTCCGAGCGCGAATTAACACATATTCAGACGGCCCAATAATTGATAGATCGACTGCTCCTGCTTGCAAAGCTGAAGCTACTTCTGTATAGCTATCAACTGCATAAAATTCTACCGACTTCTCAAAGCTTTGCTCTAGCGCCGCCCGAAAGGGTTCATAGTCTCTTTTGAGGTCTTCAAGTCCTTGAACATCGCTGATGGCTAATTTTAAGGGGGCTACAGAAGCATTGTCCACAGGGGTGGTATTGTCTGAAGTCTGCCGGTTTGCGGCACAACTAACCAACAGTCCGAGGGAGAAGGTTAGGAAATAACGTCTTTTCATGGTCTTCAACCCAGTTATCCTCTCAAGGAGAAAAAACGAACATAGATGACCCCAGTATAGAAGATGGATTCTCTGAGTGAGGTTATCGTTTGGATAAGAGATGGATAGGGTATGGGGGAATGGGGACGTGGGGGGAGGGAACGGCTATAAGTACTAAGGATTAAGGGTTAATTGCTTTCGTCCATAGGCACTGAGGGCATCGATCGCACTCACCATGGCTAAAATCAATAACAAAATTGTGGTTAAGCGGGAAAAATCCAACAGTTTCAGGCTCACCAGCACTTCATAACCGATTCCTCCTGCACCGACAATACCGAGAATGACAGAGGAGCGCACGTTAAATTCCCAGAGGTAGAGCGTAATACCAATGAGTCCAGGGAGGGCTTCGGGAAGAACCGCAAAAATAAATGTCCGCAGACGATCGGCTCCTGTTACTTCGATCGCCTCTATCGGCTCTAATGGCAAAGTTTCTAGAACTTCAACATAGAGCTTGGCCATTGATCCAGTTGTATGAAAAGCGACTCCTAAAACCCCAGCAAAGGGGCCTAATCCGACAATGGAGACGAAAAAGAGGGCAAAGATCGCTGTATCAATACCCCGCAGAAGATTGAGTAGCAAACGCAAGACGGGAGCGAGTTGGGGAATGGGAGAGAGGGGTCGAGCGATACAGACAGAGAGGGGAATAGCGGCGATCATGGCGGTGAGGGTTCCCATAATGGCGATCGCCAAGGTTTCAGCCGTAGCGATGAAAAAATCGGGTAATTCCGCAAAATCCGGGGGCCAAAGTCGCGTTAACCAATTCCCCAAGCGCGGTAAACCCGTCCAAAAGTCTGCTGGAGAGATTTCCGATAACCGCCAACTAGCGATTAAAACGGCGATCGCCACGACTCCCCAAAATCCTCGTTTCAGCAGTCGTCCTAAACTGCGCTGCTCTTGCTCATGGGTATTGAGAATAGACTCCCACTTGGAGAAAGAATGGAGCGATCTCGGTTCGAGTTTAGTCATTTAGGGAATAGGGAATAGGGAATAGGCAAAAGGCAAAAGGCATAGAGGGCAACCCATTACCCATTACCCATGACCAGCATTAGAGCTTACCGACTGATTTACCGGCTGCTTGGATGGGTGAATAGTTACTGCCATCGGAAGGTACAAACCCGGTATAGTTTTCTGGCAATAGGGTTTGTGCTTCTTCTACTGAAAGATTCGCTAACTGTTGTTGCAATTGGGCTTTAAGCTCTGGAGATAGTCCACCACGCACGGCAATCGGATCATTGGGGAGAGGATCGGATTGCCAGATGATTTTCAGTTGGGAGCGGTCGATGCGTCCGGTGCTATTGAGGACATCTATATTCCGGTCATAGTCAGAGGCAATGTCAACTTGACCTTCTAAAACGGCGATCGCCTGGGCTGCGTGAGATGCCCCTTCATTGTAGTCAAATACAGCTTCTGGATCGATACCGCGTCGCTTAAATTCTCCTTGGGGAATCAGCCAGCCGGATGTAGAGCCAACGTCCGCTAAACTGAGTTTAAGTTTGGGGCCGTTCTGACTTTGGGCGATCGCTTCATCGAGGGTATCAAAGGGCGCATCCGCTTTAGCCATGAGAATAGAGTAATAAACCGGTTGTTCTTTATATTTTACGGTGGCGATCGCTTCAATCGACGGATCATTATGGTTGGCCAAGACATAGCCCCACGGGCCTAACCAGGCTACATCTAGGGTCCGCGATCTCAAGGCTTCGGAAATTCCCACCCAGTCTTCCGTCACCGTCACATCAGCTTTAAGAGTTATCCCTTCTGCCAGTTGGTTAAATAACGGTTCAAATTGGCTTCGGTTTTCACCAGGAGTCGGAAAATACGGCCCAACTCCAAATTTCAATTCTGTCAGTTGAGCATTATCAGGATTAGATTGACTACAGGAGATAATGGTGATTAGGGTTAAGCACCCCAGTAAAATCTGTTTGATCCAGCGTTGCATAAAATTGATCGGTTTGTAGGACATCATTTAGACCAAACCTACTTAACCGGTCTGGTCAGCAATTCATCTTATTCATTCAATACCTAATTTTCCTGAGTTTACGCTGAGAATAACATCCGATCAAATCCCCAGTCCTCCGTGAAAATTTTACCCACGTCTCTCTTTCTTGCAGAAGGTTCATGGAGTAATTATCTAATTGTAATTAACCAGATTACTAGTATAATCATTTTTTACATTACTTAATTTTTCTTCGAGTTCAGAGCATGGCTCATAGAGCATGGCTCGATATCCGCTATTAATGGGCATAACCACAGCCTTAAATCCTTCACCTTTGACCGTCACTTTTTGGCATCCTTCTAAACCCAGAAAAGAAGCCATCAACAGTTTCAGAGAGATGGTCTGGAAAATGACTCTGGCCCAATCTACCTTGAGACTTTTGTTGAGTACAACATAGTCATTCAGGATGCCATGGCGGTCAAAATAAGCAACAATGCTGATGTACCGCTTTTTACGAGGAGACTGTTGGTAAATGTCAAACTTCCTTAATGGATTTTGATGAACAATCATGGCGTTAAGTTAAAAAAAGTTAAGTTTTTAGGGAAAAAAATTTCAAAGGTTGAATTTTAAAGAAACTGAGACTCCTGACACCCATTTTTTCTAGGACAAAGGAAGCTCTTAATATTGTCTCTCTTTCAGCATACAGTATTTTTTAGATTCAGTTCAGTTTTCAGGAATAACTATACAGGGAAACCAAGAGTCACTAATATTCTTTAAGTTTTCCTACATATTTTATTTTTTGAAGAGTGAATGTACTGAAAACTCTAAATATAAATTGATTTCTTGCCCTATATAATAACCAGGGGTTTAAGCCCCTTGTCAAATGCAAGATCATACAGTAGTGATACAGCACTTCGCGCGGTAGTGGGGGAATGGGGGAGTGGGGGGAGTGAATAGCATACTCAATCTAGCTTTGAGCTATTCTGGCTATCGTTAAAAACCGCCATTTATGTACCGCATACCAGAGGAAACTGCTGTATCCCTCTTCTGTCAAACTGGGAAAACACTTGTCTTGACTGAATTCTAGAACTCTTCCCGCATCCGCGATCACGACGTTTTTTCCTAACAGAAACTCAAAAATCTAGTCAGATCGGCAAATGTCTCTGTCTATAGGGGATACAGCGATCGCGATTTCCGAAAGTGACAGAAGAGGGGTATATGGCCCTTCGCACTAGGGAATAGGGATAATAGCTTGTATTGCTTAGGGTCTAAGGTTTCAAGCTGTACTCCTCCAGAAGAGAGAAGTGCTATAGCAAGGGAAGGGAGAGTTAAGACATTTTTTGTTCTCCATTCCCTGTTTCCTAAACCCACAATTTAGCTGTCCTAACTTAAGGAGTTCCTTGCTATATAAAAGCGATCGCTTTTCAGGAAAATACTCCAGTAGGGTCCGTTCATGATTCCCCCTACTGGCTAAGATTTTGAGTCAAGTTAACCGGCTGTCGTGGCTGCACTTACGGCTTCCTTAAGTAATTCCACTTTATCGGTTTTTTCCCAGGGTAGATCTAAGTCATTTCGGCCGAAATGACCATAGGCGGCTACATCCTGGTAGAAACGTCCTCCCCGTTCCTGGGGTAGGGTACGCAAGCCAAAGGTTTCAATAATTCCCGCTGGACGGAATTCAAAGACCTTTTGGGCTGCTTCTAGCAATTGGTCATCATCGACCTTACCCGTGCCAAAGGTTTCAATCATAATGCTCACGGGACGAGCAACCCCAATGGCATAACCCAATTGCACTTCACATTTATCGGCTAACCCAGCCGCAACAATATTTTTAGCTGCATATCGGCAAGCATAGGCAGCAGAACGGTCTACCTTAGTGGGATCTTTACCGGAAAATGCGCCACCACCATGACGAGAATAGCCACCATAGGTATCAACAATAATTTTACGTCCCGTTAGACCGGCATCCCCTTGGGGGCCACCAACTACAAATTTACCGGTAGGATTAACAAAATATTTGGTTGCACTGTCGGGTTTGATCTCTAAATCAGAAAATGAAGGAAGTACCACGGCATCCCAGAGATCCGCTTTAATTTTTTTCTGAATTTCCGTGTTGTCAGTCACTTCACCGATGGTGGCTGCATGTTGGGTGGAAATCAAAACGGTATCAATAGCAACAGGCTTACCGTCTTCATAGGCAACGGTCACCTGGGTTTTACCATCAGGACGCAGATAGGAGAGTTGCCCTGTTTTGCGGACTGCGGCTAACCGACGAGAAATGCGGTGAGCCAAACTAATAGGCAGGGGCATTAATTCGGGGGTTTCGTTGCAGGCAAAGCCAAACATTAACCCTTGGTCTCCTGCACCTGTGGAGTCAAATCGCTCTTCACTCGACATTTCCCGTTGTTCGGCAGCAGCATCAACCCCTTGAGCGATGTCAGGAGATTGGGCATCAAGGGCAACTAGGACGGAGCAACTGTTGCTGGTGAAGCCGCCTTCACTATGCACATAGCCAATTTCAGCAATTTTTTTCCGCGCCAGATCAATGTAGTTGACTTGGGCTTGGGAGGTGATTTCACCCGTGATTAAGACTAATCCAGTATTGACCGCAACTTCGGCGGCTACGCGGCTGGCAGGGTCTTCGGCCAGCAGAGCGTCAATGATGGTATCTGAGATTTGATCGCAGATTTTATCGGGATGGCCTTCAGTTACAGATTCTGAGGTAAATAAATAGCGACGAACCAAGGAAAAATCTCCTTTTGTTTAATGAGGTTGAACTCGAATCAAGTGATTTTATCTCTTGTCTAAGAGAGCCTACAGAAACTAGGAACTGGTTTCCATAAAGTTGATTCAATTGTGTAGAGTCAGAAAATCCTTAACTCCAGCTAACATCCCAATTTAACCGATCGCTTGTATTTCGTCTAATTTGGCGATCGCTACATCCGCTTGGTCTAGATTCGGTGATCGGCTCCATCCCCAAGCCACACCAATGCTTCCGGCGGCTTGGGCATTGCGCGCCATGGTAAAATCTCCCGGAGCATCACCCACCATCAGTACCTGTTGGGGAGAGACTCCCAACTGTTCGCAAGCAGACCAAAATACTTGAGGATTGGGTTTGGTTAAGTGGGGTTCTGCTCCTTGAATAATTTGAATATAGTCTCTGAGTTGATAAAAATCGAGAAATTGTTCTATATTTTCACGGATATCGGAGGAGACTACGCCTAATTTTAGATGCGATCGCCGCAAACGGTCGAACACTTCGGCCACTCCAGGCAGTACTACTGTTTCTTTGGCCTTATTCTGCATGACCTGATCTGCTTCCTGGAACGCTTGGTTAATTATTTCCAACGATTCCAGCCAACACCGTCCCGTTTCAGCCACATAAGCCGCTGCTGCAATTTTATTTTCTTGACGACTCCCCACAGCCGTTAATCCGGCTGGATTAAACCCCTGTTCGTCCAACCCAAAGGCCATCAGTAGCGGTTCTCCGACTCCAGGGATTTGGGCATCAATAAGGCGCGCTCTTCGCTGGGCCAGATGGCGTAGATAAGGTTCTGAGTGGGCCAGGGTTCCATCCTTATCGAATAGGATAGCGCTGATGTTCTCAAACTGGCGATCGTGACATACAACCGTTACCATACTTCGACTCCCTATTCCCTAGCGCGAAGCGCCATAACAAAAAGTTGGGTGGGACTCGCCCACCCACACCAGGGTCTCATAGCTCCTTCCTTGGTTTCTATTCAGCAGCCGCTAACTGTTCTTCTGGGATGTCTGAAACCGTTTCTTCCGGCTCCGATGCCTCAGCCTCAGCCTCAGCCTCAGCCTCATTTTCTACCTGGGGTTCTGCTGGGGCTTCTTCTACAGCCTCAACCGACTCTTGTGTCTCTTCTGCTGTCCCTTCCTCTACAGGAGTTTCAGCCGTTGGAGTCGAGCCTTCTTGAGGAAGTTCAATCCCTTCAGCTTGAGCGCGGAGTTTTTGGCGATAGCGCTCTGCCATTTCTTCGGCTTTATCGTAAACCAAATCGGGATTCTTAACCATATCGCCCGGTTCAGGTTCGAGTTGCTTAGTAGACAGAGAAATCCGGCCTCGCTCGGCATCCAAGTCAATAATCATCACTTTGATCTCATCATTGACATTGAATACACTATGGGGTGTATCGATATGGTCGTGGGAAATCTCGGAAATGTGCAGCAGACCACTGACTCCACCGATATCGATGAATGCTCCATAAGGTTTGAGACCGCGTACCATCCCTAAGACGACTTCGCCCACTTCCAAGCGGTTCATCTTACGTTCTACGAGCGCTCTTCTGTGGCTGAGAACTAAACGATTGCGGTCTTCATCCACTTCCAAGAATTTTAAGGGCAACTCTTCACCCATTAAATCCTCTTTCGGTTTGCGAGTGCTAATATGGGAACCAGGAATAAATCCCCGGAGTCCTTCAATTCTGACTAAGGCTCCACCTCGGTTTGTGGCGAATACCTGGGCCCTAACTGTTGCATCTTCTGCTTGCAGTTGCCGGACTCTTTCCCACGCTCTCATATATTCGATGCGGCGAATGGAGAGGGTCAGTTGTCCATCTTCATTTTCATCGGTAAGGATAAAGAACTCACGGGTTTCGTTAGACTGTAAGACTTCATCTGGGGTATCGATGCGGTTAATGGACATTTCCTGAATGGGAATGTATGCTGCGGTTTTCGCGCCGATGTCAATCAGAGCGCCCCTTGGCTCCAGACTGAAAACCGTACCAGCTACGGTATCGCCGGGGCTAAAATGATAGTCATATTTATCGAGCAGTGCAGCAAAATCTTCGTGCGTAAAACCGATGTCTGTAGCCATTAATTCCTGATTGACCATGCGAATGATTTCCTAGTAATTATCTCCGTATCTTTTGCTGGGGTTTACAGTGGGGACGCATTTTCGCAGCCTCCAAACCTCTACAAGGGGGTTGTACCAGTTACCCTGGGAATAACCCGAATCTGCTTATAACACAGACATTCTATAATACCCTATTTTTGTACTTCAATACCAGTCCCCTAGTCTAAAACTTGTTGAGGGGGAGTCTGAGAAGAAGACAGGGGGACACGGGGACACTCCGGACGCGGAGACGATATGGGCGCGCAGATTGGGAAGAGGGTCAGTCTACTAGGAGGGTTGAGACTTAGGGATTTGGCGCATGAGGGTGGCCATTTCTAGGGCATTCATGGCATAATTCCAACCCAGGTTACTTTTAATTCCAGCCCGTTCTAGGGCTTGTTGTAGGGTATCGGTGGTGAGGATACCAAAGATAACTGGGACTCCGGTTTGAAATCCAGCCGCAGCGATGCCTTTGGACACTTCAGCCGATACATAGTCAAAATGGGGGGTGTCGCCTCGGATCACGGCTCCTAAACAAATGATGGCATCATATTGATTGGCGATCGCCATTTGCCGAGCCACTAGAGGGATCTCGAAACTCCCCGGAACCCAGATATAATCGACTTGAGTCCCATTTGGATCGATATCTACCCCATGTCTTTTTAAGCAATCTTGACACCCAGCGAGTAGTTTTCCAGTTACGAGGTCGTTAAATCGACCAATAATAATGGCAAATCTTAGTCCCTCGGTCTGAGTAAATGTTCCCTCAAAAACGGTCATAGTTATAGCACTTTGCTCAGTAATCAGTAATCGGTAAGGGGAGAACTATGTTTCACGCTATAGTCCCCATTTCTAAGGCTTGCTCTCATCCAACTTTTCAAGTCATTGCCCTTGAAAAGGCTTATTTCTAGGGAGGGACAACAGTTAGTCTCAAAGATAACTAAGGATTGCCCCCTGCCCAGAATCTTAAACCACAAAAAAATTCAAGATGCCAACCAGGACAACTAGGATCGCCCAGAATCCAGAACCAACATACAGCAAGGGTTTAGATTGTTCCCAGTTTTGGGGAAGAGCATAGGCAACGGGAACAGCCACTACTAAGACAAAGGATAAAAGAACTAAGGCAAATAGGGATAGTTGAAATAGAATTGACATAATGTACTCTCCTAACACGAGCAAGCAAATAGGTTGAGCCAGGTATGGCCTTTGTTTTACTATAGTGCCTCATGGCACCAAGCAAAAGAGTTTTGGCGGCTGGGGCGATCGCATCAGTAGGCAATCTGTGGCCAAACTCGTCATACTAGAGTTTAGAGTGGCTCAACCCCGCTTCTCCCGTTCCTCTGTGCTAATCTAAAATTTATGACTCGAACCAGCTCAAGACGCAAATCAACCGGTAATTTTGGCCCCAAATCTTCTCCATTTAACTATACGTTGGTGGCTTTGATGGGAGGGATCTTTGTTCTGGGGATCGGGATCGGGATCGCCTTTAGCTCCACGACTACTCTATCCCCCGAAAATGTGGCTTCCCGTGATTTTATCGATCGCAGTGCCCCAGATCCAGAATTATGTGTGAAATTTGGAGCGAGTGCGATGGTGATGGATGCTCGCCTGTATGTTACCTTAAACCCCTTTAGCGTCTATATCTCTCAACCCGCGATGCAACCAGGATGTGTACTCCGGCGCAATAACTGGGTGATTTTGGAACAGCGCAATCTCCTGCCCCGTGATAAGTTTAATGATTGTAAGAATCGGATGAATACCTTTGCTTATACGGGCAGTATTGACAGTAATCCCAAGGTCAATTGTGTGTATCAAAATGATAGTGCTGAAAACTTCTTCCTCAGTCAGCCCGGACTCAATCCTGGAGGAACGGCTCCAGAGAGCGATCGCTTTTAAGAGACTTCTTGCAGAAGTCCTATCCAAGAGTTTTAATGATCTTTCTTAAGTACTGTGAGTGACGGAAGCTTAAAACAAACCTAAAAAATCCCTTCCCACTCAAAAAATATGATACGCCTGTCGGTAAATCAAGATTTATTGTACAGGGGTTTAAACATTGTGTCCTATGAAATTCGCTATAAACCCGCATTCGCGTCTGTGTTTGTCACCCTGAACCCTGGAGAACAAATCATTGCTGAAGCGGGAGCGATGACGAGTATGGATGGGGCATTATCCATGAAAACCGAGTTTTCTGGGGGCTTTTTCTCTGCCCTACTGCGGAAGTTTTTCGGGGGAGAATCCCTATTTGTCAATCGCTTTCAAAATAAGACCCAAAAGCCTTTAACTGTAGTATTTACTCAATCCTTAATTGGCGATATTGAATGTGTCAAATTAACGGGAAATGCCCTTTGTTTACAACCGGGGGCTTATATTGCCAGCGATCCTAATATTCAATTAGGGGTACGTTGGGCTGGTTTTGCCAGTTGGTTTGCTGGAGAGGGATTCTTTACGTTGAAAGTAAGCGGTAGCGGAAAAGTTTTTTTTGGTGCTTATGGTGGCATCTCTCAAGAGAGTGTATCGGGAGAATTTATTGTTGATAATAGCCATTTAGTTGCCTATAGTCCCAATATCAAAATGAGCATTGGTTTATCAGGGGGCATTTTTAGCTCAATCGCTTCTGGGGAAGGCTTGGTTAATCGTCTAAAAGGAAAAGGAGTGATTTACCTGCAATCAAGAAGTATGAGTGGTTTGGTCAGTTTTTTACGTCCGAAAGTCCGCAATTAAGAGATGGTTTAATTATCGCTTATGGATATTCAATTACTGAAGCAGCCTGATAGTGCGATCGCCAAAGTGACGCTCAACAGTGGTGAAGAAGTCATTGCTCAAGCGGGAGCCATGGTGGCGATGAGTGCTTCTATCAACACCAGTACTACCCTTCGCCAAGGAAAAGGGGGCGGAATTATGGGAGGACTCAAGCGCATGTTAGGCGGAGAATCCCTCTTTTTAAGTGTATTTCGATCGCCGACTCCTAATGGTGAAGTTTTTCTGGCTCCTACACTGATGGGAGATGTCATGGTTTACGAGATGACAGGACAAGAATTAGTGGTACAAGCCGCCTCTTATTTAGCTTGTGCGTCTGATGTGATTATTGACCTTGGCTTTGAAGGCTTAAAATCCTTATTTTCAGGTGAAGCCATTTTTTGGCTAAAAATATCAGGAGTAGGTCCTGTGATTCTTACCTCATTTGGTGGAATTTATGAGATTGATGTCAATGGGGAATATATTGTAGACACAGGTCATATTGTCGCCTTTGAACGGAGTTTGGACTTTGAAATTGGTAAAGCCAACTCCAGTTGGTTGGGGGCATTCTTTGGGGGAGAAGGATTTATTTGTCGATTCAAAGGCAAGGGAAAAGTGTACTGCCAAACCCATAATTCAGGTAGCTTTGGATTGACGGTAGGATCGCAATTACCTGAGCGTAAATAATTGCCAATTATCGTAGGATGGGCAGGGCAAGAGGGACTCTTGCAATAGCTTATATTGCTAAGGATCTAAGCTTTCAAGCTGTACTCGATAGAAGAGAGACTTGCTATAGAAGCTCAATCATATTACTTACAGCACTTTGCTTGCGTTATGAGGGACAGTGTTGAATCCCCAAAATCATGTATCACAATCCTATTCCCTATTCCCTATTCCCTAGTGCAAAGCGCTATATTTTCCTGCCCATCCTACTCACTGACCTTTTATTACCCATTACCCATTATCATGTCACAATTTACTTATCAAATTGACCATTCCCCAGCTTATGCCTCCCTGGTGTTGAATTTACTTCCCCAACAGAAGGTATTAGTGGAAGCTTCTGCCATGGCAGCCATGGATAGCAGTATCACTATGCAGTCAAAAATGAAGGGCGGTATGCTCAAAAGTGTGGGCAGAATGTTAGGGGGTGAGTCTCTGTTTATTAATGAATTTACAGCCGAAAAAGCAGGAGGATCGTTATATATTTCTCCTGGAGTGCCAGGAGATATTCAGTATTATGCCCTCGATGGCAGTAAGGGGTTGATCGTACAATCTTCTGGGTTTGTAGCTTGCAGTGAGACGATCGACATAGACACGAAGTTTCAAGGGCTAAAAGGCTTTTTTAGCGGTGAATCTTTGTTCCTGTTGCGAGCCAGTGGAACCGGTGATTTTTGGTTTAGTTCTTATGGGGCAATTATCGAAATTCCGGTGGAAGGAGCTTATGTAGTTGATACGGGTTATATCGTTGCTTTTGAGGACACTTTGCAGTATAATGTGGAGGTGATTGGCGGATTAAGTTTTAAGAGTTTGAAAACGGGAATTTTAGGGGGAGAAGGTCTAGTTTGTCGCTTTAGTGGACAAGGACGATTGTGGATTCAAACCCGTGGAATTTATCCGTTACTAAACTTTTTATATCCGTTTCGTCCGGTTAAAAGTAGTAGCTAACGATGAGAGATCGCAATCCTCCCACCAGCAACCGTCAGTTACTGATTCTCGCCGGTCTATTTGTGCTGGCGATCGTCTGCCGGACTCCGGACGCATTTATATTGCTGGTCACAAGGTTACGTTATGGCCAACCCAAAAACGAGCTAAAAAGATTCCAACCCCTCAAAATCAACGATCAGAGGAGTTCGATCTCTCAAGCCAGGCTTGCTCATCCCGCTCTCCACAGATTTCTTCATTCATCTCGCTTAAGGTCTCACCCCGTGCATCACTTGTTTCCAGCATATACTGCTGGATTTCTGTCGGTAGCATCCAGTGCATACCATCCACTGGAGCTTTTTCAAGAGTAAACCAATAAAAATCCTGAGGAATACCCATATCGCTGTAATAATCCAGATAGGGTTGATGCACATCCGCATCACGAGGGAAGTCTCGGCCGTCAAGGCTATCACCATCCCCCCAGGAATGCACGCCGAGACAAGCTCCTTGCTGAATATCTCTTTGCACACCTGCTAGAAATAGATCGGTACCGCCTGAAGACACTAGTCCATCTTCTGGGACTACGGTTGTAAACCCCATATCTCGCACCGTTCTCGCCAGCTCTAGATTAGCCGTATCATCAATGGAACCAGGCACCCACTGCAAAACCAGTGTTTTGATCGCTGGATTGTCCTTGGTTGCCATCTCAAACGTGGAAATGGCACTGCGGTCTATAACGCCATAGGCAACGAAAGAGCCATCATTCACTTCAATTTCAAGGAGGGGAATGTTAGATTCTGCGCAGCCAGTAAGTATTATCAGTCCTAGAGAGACTATTGACGATAGGCTGTAGATGCTTCTGTTATCTGTCATGATGCATTTAAATTTATTATTGGCCAACGGCTGTTCGCCCTTGTTTCCCGAGGCGAATCAGGAGAAAATAGCTCAGATAAGCCGTATAAATCAGCAATCCTAGGATACCCACAAAGCCTAAGAAACGTTCGCTGGTGGCATTGTGGAATAATAGTTTATAACCCCAAGGTGCTTCTAACCAGAGTCGGCAAAAGTCATTTTGGATTAATTCTTGCGTAGGTAAAAAAGCGCATTGTAGCGAGGGTAATTGGGCGATCGCCCCAATCCCCATAAATACCGTTACCGCCCAGCGCCAAGCCGTAAACGCCAGTTTCAGGGCACGAGACGGGGGCATATCCTCAATTTCCTCATTCAAGTCAATCCAAAACCAGAGGGATATGGGAATCAAAATCCGGGCGGATATAGAACTGACAAAGCCAATGGGCGCTCCCCCAATCATCAAATAAAGGGAGATAATCAGTAAACTAGCCACCCGCCAATAGATAATCATCAGGCGGATCAGGGGGGCAGACTGTTTCACCAGCGACCAAATCAGCAGTACCAAGGGAATACCGATCCCCACCAGTGCCACTAACCGATAGTCCATCCAAATCAGCGATCGCATCCAATCCATTCCCGCTTTGCCTCAATCTCAGAGCAGCCACATTTAACCATACCAGAACAATCTGTTTCTCACCCCATCTCCAGAGTGCAAACATTGACAAACCGATATTAAGTCTCAATAATACCATGCAAATTGAGTAGGGTGTGGGCAGTGGGGAGCAGGAAAAACCGGTTGTGCCTCTTGTTTGTTGCCTCTTGCCCCTTGGACTGTAGATAGGCATTATGATTTGAAAGGCACAACTGCTAGATGCAAGCCCTCTGCTCGACTTTCGGCATCACAAAGGCTTATAACTGTACATTTTCTGGACATTTTTCCACCGAACTGACTGGATCTTACCTATGGGACATATTATTTCAACTGTCAATATGAAAGGAGGGGTTGGCAAAACCACCCTCACGGTTAATCTAGCGGCGTGTCTTGCCAAATACCACGACAAGCGGGTTTTGATTGTCGATTTAGATACTCAAATCAGCGCCACCCTCAGTATGATGTCGCCCTCCGACTTTGCTAAACTCAGGCGAGATCAACGCACGTTAAGAGAACTGGTCAAAAAAGCGATTAATCCAGCCGCTAAAGCTGCTTTTCCGATCCAAGATATCATCATTCCCTATGCCTGTAACGTCCCCAAACTCCATTTGCTGCCTGGGGACATTGATATGTATGATGAATTTTCAGTTTCAGAAATGATTTATGAAAAAGCCGTTTATCGGGAACAAGTCAGTTTTGAAACTGTGTGGAATCGCTTTGAGAGAGTCTTGGTTGAGGGGATCTTAAAACCCATCATCGACGAATATGATTACATTATTTTAGATTGTGCCCCTGGCTATAATCTCTTAACTCGCAGTGCCCTGACTGCCAGCGATTTTTACTTACTCCCCGCTCGTCCAGAACCCTTATCATTAATCGGGATTCAGCTTTTAGAGCGTCGGTTAGCCAAACTGCGAGAAGTCCATCAAGATGAACATCCCCTAGATATTCAAATGCTTGGCATTGTCTTCACCATGGCTGGCGGATTTATCGGCCGCTATTATCGCCAAGTCATGAACCGGGTACGTACAGATTATAGTGAGGCGAAACTGTTTAAAACTCGCATCCCTTCCGATGTAAATGTCTCGAAATCTGTCGATAGTTATTTACCAGTGGTCATAGCTCATCCCCATAGCCGTGGCTCTAAAGCCTTTCAAAAATTGACGGAGGAATTATTAGATAAACTCCATACTACCATTTCCCGAAAACAACAACAATCCTCAGTGAAAATGTCGGATTTGTAATTGGGATAATGTTTAGAATAGGCAAGGGGCTTAAGCCCTTTGCCTATTCTAAACATCATAAAGACAAATCCTTAAAGGTCTAAAGCTTCTCCTTACAATTACGCTACAGAAAACTTGGTGACAGGGCGATTTTGGGGTCGAATAAATCCCCAAACAATATCTTCTTGAGGAATTCCTAACTCCATTAATTCTAAGGCAATCCCTTTTTCTGTACCATCGACCTCAATCCAAATTTTATCATCAACAATCCTCAGATGAAAAACAACCACATGAACCCGTCCAGTCCGATCCCATCCGGCATCGAGTAATAAGCAATTATTCGCCATTTCATCTTGAATCATGAACGTTTTTATCTCTCCATGACTCGGTTTATATTGACCGTGATTTTGGAGAATCTGAGCAATGATTTTGCGATAATCCTCCAGCTTATTCTCTAGTTGAGCCATTGACAAATCACCTCCTGTTCTGGATCGAAAATCATTAAGTGCATCTTTTGATTATTGATAATATCGTGAATCACTGGTTTCGGTAAACTAAATTGGTTAAAATAGTGAATGACGTTGAAGCGTTAAAAAAGATTAAGAATTATGACCGTTCAGATTGATGAATGGGGACGCATCCAACTCCCCGAAGCGGTACAAGAACAACTCGGTTTAGGGGTTGTTACCGCTCTGAATTTAGAAGTAAAAGATGGAAAAATCATCTTAACGCCCATTCACGAAGAAGCGAACGTTTCCTATGAAGGGAGTGTGCTAGTAGTGAACTCAGAAAGAAACGATAACCTTGATATTATCCATGCTTTACGAGAGGAACGAATTCAGGAGCAAATGAATTGGTAAAAGTCCTGTTTGATACTTCTATCTTGGTGTCAGCGTTTGTAGTGAGCCATCCCCATCATCAATCCTGTGCTGATTGGCTAGATCAAGCAAAAGTAGGAGAAATTGATGGGTTTGTTGCTACCCATACTCTAGCAGAAACTTACTCGGTACTCACTCGTCTTCCCCTGAGACCGCGTATTTCTGCTCATTTAGCTCAACAGTTAATTACAGAAAATAAATTTAGAGAGATTAGAAACAGTTCCTCTAGAAGCGAAAGATTATCATGTGGTGATGACCAACATGGTGAGTCTAAATCTGACTGGAGGTTCTATTTATGATGCATTGATCGCGCAAGCAGCTATCAATGTCGGTGTAGATATTTTATTGACTCTAAATCCTAGAGACTTTATTCGTTTCGGGGAAACTATTGCCCAAATCGTTCAAGTTCCATGATTCTCGTCTTTTTAAATGCAGTACATTCAAAACTTCTGGGTAATGGGTTCAACAATCAACGTAATGCTGTGCATATCAACAACACGGCAAACTTGGCCAGGTAAGAGGGTAACTGGATGCATACAGCGAGCATGCCAAGTCGTTGAACGCCATTGTACCCTTCCAGGACAAGTGGGAGAAATGGTTTGATCAACTATAGCTTCGAGTTCTAAATCATCGACATAGAAAGGATAGGGAAAATGAGAGGGTTGGGATTTTTTAGCAGAGTTGAAGAAGTTAAATATTTCTGGAGTTCTCCTAATATAATTGAAGTTAATGAAGTTAAAAAAGCGGTCAGTCTAGGAAGAGATGCCAGATTAGGGCGATCGCGCTTAAGCTAAAGCCGATCGGTGTACCCAAATAAAGACCGGCTAAGTTAATCAACAGACATTCACAAACTAGAAAGAGGCACTGTCGAGGGGATTGTCGGAGCTTCATGGTATTTTTTCTGAACGCTATAGGTAAAATTTTAGGGGTATAGAATTCTTGCGTCAGTCCGATTTCGTTAGCCCTTTTTAATCGATAAATTCCACCCTAAAGTTAGTTAGGGTGACCTGGCAGAAGTTAGATTTAGTTGATCGAGAAAGTTAGAAAAAGTTAGGACTTTGAGAAAAGGCTAGCTATTGAAGCTTGACGGTATTTACAATGGAGGATAGTCCATATAAGACTATGCCGATTGGAAAGAGGTCAATTATGCAAGCAGTAGAGGCATTTAAGTATGTCTGCAACAGATATCGTAAAGAGTACGGAAAAGAGCTGGAGGTAACCACACTACGGAATGATATTTTCTGCTTGTCTTGGGAATCAAGAAAAACATATCCAGCAATTGCAGAGCAAAAAAATTATGACGAAGGTCATGTTAAGCAGGAGGGAATGAGATTATGGAAAGAACTGAGCGATCTGTTTAATCAAAGAGTCACTAAAACTAATTTTCGATCTGTAATTGAAACAGAATTTCAATCTGAGAATAATGAACATCCGTTTCTCCTGCCTCAAGATATGAGAGAATGGTTTGAAATTTTGGATTATCAATTTGAATCGAATTACAGCATTAGAGGAGTTAACCAAAGAAAACGTTTTTTTGAATGGATTATTAAAGTTAAAGCGCGGCGAGGATGGGATCGGATTCTAGTTCGAGGAGTAGAAGGAGAAGCGCAATGCTACGACCTCAATATGTTACGTCAGTCGGTGGACAATCAGAAGACTGATGAGGGATGGTTAGTGGCGGTTCGTCGTATTAGTAAAGCGGCCCGCCATCGAGCGAATAAGGAAGAAAATAAAAAAATATTTTGCTATACATTTGATGAAGTTCTTGATATAGAAGCTGATTTTAGTAGTTATTGTGAATGGCTGGAACAGGAAGTGCAACGGCGAGAAATTGATGAAAAATATGTTCCCTTAGCCTGTAGGAAAGAAGAAGTCGATCCGGAAAATCCACCCAAAATGGTGGTTAGTCATTATGATGAAGAAGATGGCTGGATTGATGGGTATGTTGATCAATGGCAAGGTGACCCAGCGAAAAAGCATCTTTCGGTCTTGGGTGAATTTGGTACAGGTAAAACTTGGTTTGTCTTTCACTATGCTTGGGTGCAACTGCAACGGTATTTAGAGGCTAAAAAAAAAGGCGTTGAACGTCCGCGCTTGCCGATTATTATCTTGTTGCGCGACTATGCCAGAGCAGTTAATATTGAGTCGCTATTTTCTGAATTCTTTTTCCGGCAACATGAAATCCCTCTACCCGGTTATTCTGCGTTTGAGTTGCTGAATAAGATGGGTAAATTGTTGGTTATTTTTGATGGCTTTGATGAAATGGCTGCGAGAATAGACCGGCAACGGGTGATTAATAACTTTTGGAAGTTAGCGCAAACGGTTGTATCTGGAGCAAAAGTGATTCTTACTTGTCGGACTGAGCATTTCCCAGAATCGCAGGAAGGTCGTGCTTTACTGAATGGGGAGTTACAAGCTTCTGTGGCTAATCTGACTGGGGAACCTCCACAATTTGAAACCCTAGAATTGAAGAAATTTAACCATGACCAAATTCGTCAAGTTCTTTCTGGTCAGATTCAAGGGAATACGGTAGAAAAAATTATGGGTAATTCTCAGCTTTTAGATGTGGCTCGTCGTCCTTTAATGAGCGAGTTAATTCTAGATGCACTCCCGGACATTGAAGCCGGAAAAGCCATTGATTTACCTCGGATTTATTTGTATGCCGTGAAACGGAAAATGGAACGAGATATTGAGCAAGAGCGCACATTTACGTCTTTAGCTGATAAGCTCTATTTTCTCTGCGAACTCTCCTGGGAAATGCTTGCAAAGGATAAAATGAGCCTGAATTATAAGGAATTTCCAGATCGAATTCGTCGCTTGTTTCAACCCATTGTGCAAAAACAAACTGATTTAGACCACTGGCATTATGACATGATGGGTCAAACGATGTTGATTCGGAATGAGGACGGTGACTATAGTCCAGCTCATCGTTCTTTGCTAGAGTTTTTTGTCGCTTATAAATTTGCAGCAGAGTTAGGGATTTTGCCTGCTGATTTTTTGGAAGTGGCGCAACCACAGTCTCATCGTCATCCCCAAGATACTGCTCAAACGTACACTTGGTCTAGTTATTTCCAACGCCAAGTCGATGCTCAAGGTAATATGATTTCTCTCCCACCTCTGGAAACTTTGGATAGAGAACCTGTAGAAAATTTATTGACTACTCTGGGACAGAGGTGCTTAACCCAGGAAAAGGCTGTTCTGGATTTATTGTTGCCGATGATCTCTCCAGGAGAAGCAACCGAGGAGCAGTTACGAAAGGTGATACAAGCAACACAAGGTAAAACACCAGAAGAAGTGGGTTATGTGGGTGCAAATGCAGCAACGCTACTACTCAAAATGAACCCTCTGGCGTTGCGAGGGTGCGATCTTAGGGGGGCAGTGTTGCAAGGGGCGAATCTGATTGGGGCTAACTTCCAGGATGCTAATCTGACCCATGCTCATCTCAGTAACTGTCTGTTTACAGAGTTAGTTGGTGAAGTCCGAGCGTTTGCATTTACTCTAGATGGTCAATTTTGCGCGACTGGGGATGAAGCGGGCAAAATTCATTTGTGGGAAGTCGCGAATGGTCAAAAACTATGGACTTGGGAAGGTCACAATCATGTTATTAGAGCGATTGAATTTGAAGCTGATGGTCAAACATTGGTAAGCATTAGTGCGGATAAAACAGTGAAGCAATGGAATCGGACAACAACTCAGTGTATTAACAGTTTATCTATTGACTCTAATGAACTCAAAACGGCTTGCTTAAATCTGAAGAGGCAACTGTTAGCAACTGGCAATCACGATAGCATAGCGCAACTCTGGAATATTACCAATGGTGAATGCTTGCTGACATTGCCAGGGCATACGAGTTGGATTAGTAGAGTTGTGTTTAGTTCCGATGAGAAGATTTTAGTGACTGCCAGTCATGATCAGACGATCAAACTGTGGGATCTAACTCATGGTCAGTGTTTGACGACTTTATTAGGTCATGAAGGGGAAGTATTTGCTGTAGCCATCAGTCCGGATGGCAAGCTCCTAGCTAGTGGCAGTGGTGACCGAACCCTCAAGCTTTGGAATATTGCCGATCTCAATGATATTCCTCACCCCATCACCAAACACGACCATCAAAATGAAGTAAGAACGTTAGCCTTTACGCCTGATGGGACAATTCTTGCCAGTGGTAGTGGCGATCGCACTGTAAAATTGTGGAGAGTTAGCTATTTCAATCTGGAGTTACTCGATACATTACCTGGATATACCGCTTGGATAATGCAGATTGCATTTAATCCAGATGGGACAATGTTAGCCACTAGCGCTTCCAATAAACAAATCCATTTGTGGAATCTCCAAAATAGGAACGAGCCTAAGCTAAATCTGGTTTTAGAAGGTTGGAAGAATTGTGTACGCTCAATCTATTTTAGTCCCAATGGTCGCACCTTAACCAGTGCGAGTGATGATTCGGTTGTTCGATTGTGGGATGTCGAGACCAGAGATCTCAGGCGTGAGTTGCGACAACATCAGGGGCGTATACAGTCAGTGAGATTTAGCCCAGATGGTCAAACGCTCGTCAGTGGTAGTTGGGATTTGACGATCAAGTTCTGGGATGTGAATACCGGTCAATGTTTAGAAACCTTAAACAAGCATACGGATAATATCTATGTGGTTGCGTTTAGCCCAGATGGCCGTTTTCTGGCAAGTACGGGAGACGATCGCAAAATTGAGTTGTGGGATGTTCAAACCAAAAAACATCTTACAACCAAAATGTACTCCCAAAAACTGTTTGCATTAGCCTTTAGTCCCGATAATAAAACCATCGCAACTGCTGGAACTGATCCCAAGGTTGAACTCTGGAATATGGAAACAGATGACACTCTCACTGGTTTTTCAGGACACACAGGATATATTACATCAGTTGCCTTTAGCCCAGATGGAACCTTATTAGCGACAGGGAGCTATGATTGTACTGTACGACTATGGGATATGAACACCCAGGAATGTCAAGCCATTTTTCCCAGTCAGCAGGTCTGGGATTATATTATTTCATTCAGTCCCAATGGTCGATATTTAGCCAGTGGTGCAGAAAAAAATACGGTACACATTTGGGATGTCTACACTCATGAATCCTATAGAATCTTGAGCGGTCATCAGAGTTTGGTATTAGCAGTTTCCTTTAGTCCAGATGGTCGAATTCTTGCCAGTAGCAGCGCAGATGAGACGATCAAACTCTGGGATATGGAGACAGGGGAATGCATCAAAACTCTGAGGGTTCCCAGACCTTATGAGGGGGCGAATATTTCCGGAGTCGTGGGTTTAAGTGAGGCACAAAAAGCCAACCTAAAAGCCTTGGGTGCTGTGGAGAGTTGATGATTGATTTAGATGGTCTATTAAAGGTCTAATTCGTCCAATTCCAACTCGGACTCTGGTGAACCTTCGGAGGGAGGTTGTACGGGAATGGCAGAAACGATCGCATCCAAAACCCGCCCCACTGGGATAATGGTTAAGCCTAAGTCGGGTAAGGATTGACCTTTGGGAATGATCGCCCGTTTAAAGCCGAGCTTCGCCGCTTCCTTTAATCTCAGTTCTAATTGCGACACGGCTCGCACCTGCCCACCCAATCCCACCTCGCCAATAATCACCGTGCGCGGATCGACGAGGCGATCGCGGAATGAAGCAACCACGGACACCGCAATTCCCAAATCTGCCGCTGGTTCCTCCACCCCTAACCCGCCAGCAGAAGCCACATAAGTATCGAGCTTGGATAAAGGAATACCCACCCGCTTCTCCAACACCGCCAAAATCTGCAATAAGCGATTATTATCCACCCCAGTCGTCGCGCGACGGGGGGAACCGTAGCTCGTCGGACTCACCAGTGCTTGCAGCTCCACCACAATCGGACGCGTCCCCTCGCAGGCGACAATGGTACAAGTTCCCGACACCTTCTCATCCCGATTCCCCAAAAACAACTCTGAAGGATTCGATACTTCTGCTAACCCTTGAGCTACCATTTCAAACACGCCAATTTCATGGGTAGCGCCAAAGCGATTTTTCATCGATCGCAACAACCGATGGGAGGCAAAGCGATCGCCCTCAAAATACAATACCGTATCCACCAAATGCTCCAACACCCTCGGCCCCGCTAAAGAGCCATCCTTGGTCACATGACCGACAATAAAGAGGGTAATATTTTCCCGTTTCGCCACCTGCATCAGTGCCGAAGTACACTCGCGCACCTGAGCAACCGAACCCGGAGCAGAGGACAAAGACGGAAAATAAATGGTTTGAATACTATCAATCACCGCTAAACGGGGTTTCAGCGCTTCCAACTCCCGTAAAATTTCCTCTAAATCGGTTTCGGGTAACAGAAAAAACTTCGATTGTGGCTCTTCCGACTTTTCCCCTTTTTTGCTCTTCGGTTTCGGTTCGATGACGGCATCAAATCCATGCTTAAGTTTCGGTTTCTCCTCTTCTTCCTCTTCCTCTCCCACTCCTAACCGCGCTGCCCTTAATTTCACCTGTTGTCCCGACTCTTCCGCAGACACATATAACACCGCATGACGTTGGGAGAGCTGATTAGCCATTTGCAACAGGAGCGTCGATTTCCCAATCCCCGGTTCTCCCCCAATGAGTACCAAAGACCCCTGCACAATTCCACCACCGAGTACCCGATCTAACTCTGAATATCCCGAATCCATGCGTAAAACCGCTTGGTCAGAAATCGCATCCAGGGTAATGGCAGCACGAGGCTGACCGCTCTGGGTCGGCGATCGCCCCCCATCCTTTCGCCACTCCTGATTGAGTAACCCCAAACGGTTATTGGTGGTCACCGGGCCGCTCACCTGTTCAATCAGAGAATCCCAACTGTTGCAAGCAGAGCATTTACCGAACCATTGCGAAAATTCTGCCCCACATTGATTGCAAATGTAGAGGGTTCGAGACTTGGCCATAACTGTGATTTTACTCTTCTTGTTTGCATTATGGCAGATCTTGCCCTTATCCCTCATCAGAGCAAGAAAGTACTCCCTCAGAACAGCCAGAGCAGATCGGGACTTGATGTTACAATATAATTCAGATTCTTGACTGCAAACCGATTCCTATGCCTCTAACTCTCCAGCTCCAACAACTCGATATTCCCCCGGGTCAAAGACTCCTCATTCATGACCTAAACTGGGAAGAATTTGAGCAGTTTTTAATTGAACTGGGAGAAAAACGTGCCAGTCGCATTGCTTACAGTCACCCTACTTTAGAAATCAGAATGCCCCTACCAAAACATGAACGAGCTAAATCTTTCATTGGAGATATGTTGACATCCTCCCCGCCCGCCGCTTCGCTCTGGACGGGGATTCCCTGTCTATTCAAGCAGTATCAAATAACGATAACTGCTTGAATTCCAGATGAGTTGACGCTTCAACGGTTGCTGCTCCCTTGACGGAAGTCTTACGCTCTCCTCTACGTCCGTTTAGAGTCTCCGAATACCCTCCGGCGACTAGAATATTCACTGCGGCATTAACATCGCGATCGTGGGTTGCACCGCAGTTCAAGCAAGTCCACTTCCGGATCGATAGATCAAGCTTGCCACCTTTGAACCCACAGCACGAACACCTTTGAGAGGTAGGTTCCCAGCGATTAATGACTCGAAAATCGCGACCATATTTATCAGACTTGGACTCTAAGAAAGTCCGAAATTGCCGCCAACCTAAATCGCTAATTGCTCTAGAAAGGCGACGATTTTTAACCATTCCTGCTACGTTTAGATCTTCGAGGACAATCGTTTGGTTTTCACGGATCATCCTTGTTGATAGTTTGTGCAAGAAATCATTGCGAATATCTTTTATCTTGGCATACAACTTACCTCGGCGTTTTTTAGCCTTCTCATATCGTTTACTCCCCTGCTGTTTTCTGGACAGATTTTTGTCCACTCTCCGCAGTCTTTTAAGTTGTTTTTTTAACGGTTTAGGGGCATCAATTTTTTCACCCGTCGATAACGTGGCAAAAGTGGAAATTCCTAAATCAATGCCCACTGAATGTTGATTAGGAGCAAGGCTCTCTGGCGCGATTTCTACCACAAAACTGAGGAAATAGCGCCCAGCCGCATCCTTGATAACCGTGACCGATGAAGGTTTAGAGGGCAATGGACGCGACCAAATCACTTTAAGTAAGCCAATTTTTGCCAAATAGACTTTATCCCTTTTGATTGAGAAGCCATGCCGAGCAAATCTTGCTGATTGGCGTGACTGTTTCTTCTTGAATCTAGGCGGTCGCACTGGTTTCCCTTTCCGCTCACCTTTGCTCGACTTGAAGAAATTCTGATAAGCCGTATTCAGATCTCTCAAAGATTGTTGTAAAGGGATATTAGAAACTTGAGATAGCCATTGGCGGTTAGACTCTTTTTTGGCTTGAGTAATAAACTTTTTCTGTAATTGACTATTGCTTGGCTTCTTCTTTCCAGAGCGATATTGATCGACAGAGAAAGCTAACGCATCGTTCCACACCACGCGAACGCAACCAAACAATCTGGACAATAAGATTTGTTGTCCAAAAGTTGGATAGATTCGGTAGCGATATCGAGCTTTCATTAGGAATTTTTTATGCTACAGTATTGAGTGTAGCATATTGGGTCTGCATGAATCAACAATCCTATAGACGCGGTAGACATAGCATTACGCTTCTTCATGTTCACTTGGTCTTTGTCGTAAAATATCGACGAAAAGTTCTTTCAACACAGATTAGGCTGCGAATAACTGAGATCTTGAAAGAGTTAGGGAAGAAGATGGATTTTGCTGTTCTGGAAATTGATGGAGAAGAAGATCATATTCACTGGTTAATTGAATATCCTCCAACGTATTCAATTTCCAAGTTGGTTAATCATCTGAAAGGTGTTTCTAGCCGTCTTCTTAGAAAGGAGTTCAACTTAGTTCCCCATTCAGATCATCTTTGGTCTCCGAGTTATTTTGCTATTTCTTGTGGAGGTGCGCCGATAGAAAAGATTAAGCAATACATTCAACAACAAGGAGAAAAGCCGCCCACAGCGAAGCTAAAGGGCGGGGCTTGAAACCCAATTTTTGGGTCAAGATTTTGTTAGAAGAACTTGAGATCGATTGTGAATGCTTTGGATCGACTACATTCAAACGTAAAGAAATGGGATTTGGACTTGAGCCTGATGACTGTTTCTATATCGACCATCATCAACAAATGAGTGGCAAAGATTGGATTAATTTAGCTATCGATCCGCCTCCTGATTTGGCAATTGAAGTTGATGTTACCTCTAAAACTCAGACCGATGCTTATCTCCGCTTAGGGGTTCCAGAATTGTGGATTTATGGCGAAAATGAACTAAAAATGTATGTTCTAGAAGATGGGGAGTATAAGCCAATTGAACAGAGTAAAAGTTTTCCAGAGTTTCCAATAGCAGATTGGGTGAAAGAGGGGTTGAAAAGAAGTTATGACATAGGGCGAAGTCCTGCCTTACGGGAATTTCGGCAACAGATTCGACTTTTGGAGAATTCAAACGATCTCAACTCATTGGCATCCAACTCGATCGCCATGTTAACATAGAACTCAACTCTCTCCTTTCTGGGGCCACAAGCGAGATCGTCAGCTATGGCAACTAAAACAAAAACCCAAGTTCCGGTCACTCCCACTCCCGCAGTTCCGGCCAAAAATGCTCTCCCTACACCGAAACCCTTTACTGAGCATATTCCCTTACTGGAAACCGATACTGAGAGTGCGACTGTACAAATGACGGCGATGAGCGAGCCGCCTCCTAACGAGCAGGGGAAAAGTGCAGTGCTAAACTATCAGGGGACAGGCGATCGCCCCACGCTATCTCCCCTAGGGTATCAATTTAGTCAAATTGATGTAGCTCCCAGGAAAATTAATCCGGCTTTGTTGCAATCTCAAACCGAGGATGAAGACCGACATAAATTGCGGCAAGATGGAACATTCGAGACCAGTCAAACAGTAGAAAAACGGATTCAAGCCAAACGGGGAAAAGGACAACCCTTACCCAATGGGACGCGATCGTTTATGGAAGATCGCTTTGGCAATGATTTTGGCCAAGTGCGAATCCATACCGATAGCACAGCCGTCCAGTTAAGCCAAGACCTGCAAGCCAAAGCCTTTACCCACGGTCACGATATTTACTTTAATTCTGGGCAATATAACCCAGGTTCAACGAGTGGGAAACGGCTTTTAGCCCACGAATTAACCCATACTATTCAGCAAAAAGGGGCGAAACTCAAGCCCAAAAAAGTCGATCAAAAAACGACTAAATCGAATAAAATCTCTTCGGAAACTGCCCAATCAACAACCGAGAAGCCAATTAAACGTAAACCCTTAGCCCAAAAGATTCAACGAAAACAAACAGCTAAGGGGATTGAAGTGAATTTAAAGCCTTTAGAGGGTCAGATTCAGCGTAAAACATCCATGAGTGGCATTGATGTTAACCTCAAACCCCTGGGCAGTAATGTGCAACCGAAACAAGAGTACAGTGGTATCGATGTTAACCTCAAACCGCTGCCGAAACAAATTCAACAGAAATCAGAAAGTGAGGGGAATGGAATTGACGTTAACCTAAAACCCCTCACCCCTAAGGTACAACCGAAAGAAGAATACAGTGGGATAGATGTTAACTTAAAACCATTGGCAGCTAGAATTCAACGAACACCAGGAAAGAGCATTAAGATCCAACCTGAACTGATAGTCGGTGCGCCAGGCGATCGCTACGAACAAGAAGCCGATCTCATGGCCGATCGAGTCATGAAGGCTTCTACTCCAGTACAGCGAGACGAAGAACCCGAACAACAACCCGATAACACCACCCTACAATCTTCCCCGGAAACCCTGCAACGGATCAATGGTCGCCCCAACCGTCGTCGCACCAAAGCCATACCCTATGCAGCCATATTAGGTAACCAAGAAGAAAGCGAAGACGAACAGAACGTTAATATCACTCTGAAACGGGAAGAGGAGGCAGAAGAGTCTCCTGCACCACCCCCAGAGCCTCAATTTCCACAAGTGAATACCGATGAACAGAATGTTAATATTACTCTCAAACCCGAACCTAACCCAGCCATTGAATCCCCTGTAGAAATCAATGATTCACCCGCTACTGTGCAAGCCGATAGCGATGGGTCATTTCAGGCCAGTAGTGGCATAGAAAGCAAAATTAAGAGTAAAGAAGGGGGCGGTTCCTCCTTACCCACAGAGACCAAAGGCTTCATGGAATCCCGCTTTAATAATGACTTTAGTGGGGTTCGGGTGCATACCGACAGCGATGCGGTGCAAATGAACAAAGACCTAGGAGCCAAAGCCTTTACCCACAAGAAAGATATTTATTTTAATTCTGGACAATATAACCCCGGTTCTACCAGTGGGAAACATTTACTGGCCCACGAACTCACCCACACCATTCAACAAACGGGCCCCAGTGTGAAAACTCAGCCGGATGTTCAGAAAGCAGACGATCAAGACACGGAAGATGAAACCGAAAACAAAGATACCAGTACAACGCCAGTAGAGCAGAAGACTGAGATCACTGAAGAGGACATGGATGAAAATGAACGGGAAAAACTGGCTAAGAGGGCAGAAAAGACAGAAAAAGATGTAGAGAAAGGCAAGAAAGACGAGCAAGGGAAGGAAGAGGGAGACAAGGAAGGGAAGGATAAGGAAAATCAGCAAGAAGATGTCACCCCGAAGGATGAGAGTGAGTTAACGACACCCGATATTAAAGATGAACTAGAACAGGGCCTGCAACCTCCAGTGCAAGGGCCTCCGATGCCGATTATGGTGCCACAGGTTTCTTCGGATCAGGGTGATTTTAGCGACCCGATGCAAAATCCGGCCTTTAATGCCGTTAAGCAACAAATTGAACAACAGGGCGACCAGTTTTCGAGCCATGACGATCCGCAAAAGGAAGTGGTGGAAACCCAGGAATCGGTGGTTGACCCGAATAAACAAGACCGGGATGCGAAGGGGAAGAAAACGGACACTTCATCGAGTTTAGACCCGGAAACGTTCGATCGCGAAGCCTTTGTGCAACAACTTTTAGCCGCATTGGGTATTGAAGAACCCAAGAACATGAAAGATGTTGAAGGTGGGGGTGGAGTCGGATCGGAAGTTGAGGGAACCGTTAAAGATGAGGTAGGAGGGGCGACGACAAAAGCGGGAGGAGGGATGCCGGAGTCTACCCAAGTGCCTCCCGATCCTACGGTGGAAACGCCCAAAATCGTTAAGGAAATGCCGCCTGTCGAGGACAAGATAGCGGTTGATGAGCCGCCGGTGAATCCAGAACTCGCAGTTCCACCAAAGACTTCTAACAAGGATGTTGAAGAGCCGTTGAAGGAGCAAACGGAGAATTTAGAAGATACCTTTGGCCCCATTCAACCGAAGTTGAGGGTTGGAGGGCCTCAAGATAAGTACGAGAAGGAAGCGGACTCGATGGCGGATCGGGTGATGCAAATGGGCGATCGCCAAAGCGATCCGCAGCCGAAAGTGCAGCCGGAAGTTGAGCCAAAACGAAATAAGTTAAAGCAGGCCAAACTAGAGCGAACCGTCGATCCCCATGTGATACGGGCAAAATCCTTAGCGGAAATGATCCAGCGATCGCCCCAGTGGATCATCCAGCGCAAAAATTCTGTTGAACCCCAAACCATCGAGCAGCCCAATAGAGAGATTACCCTGACCACCGAGAACATGGAAACCTTCGGGGATATGGGGGGCGATAAGGCGATCGATAGCTTGAAAGAGTCCAAAGACTTTAGCGAAAAAGGCCCCAAAGAGTTTCGAGAAAAGGAACAGGGAAGCATTTCCGAAACCCAAACCCGGAACAAGGAAAAAACCCAACAGACCAAAGAGCAACAAAAAGGGGTTCGCACCCAAACCATGGTCGATATGACCACCAAAAAACAAGAAACCAAGGGTGCAAATGAAGAGGCTCGGCTCAAAATTACCGCCAAACTGAATAAGATTTACGAAGAATCCCAAGCCAAAGTAAATGGTATCCTGGCGGAAATGGATGCCGGAGTCCAAGCACGCATGAAGAGCGGCTTAAAGTTAGCTCGTCGAGCCTTTGAAAGGGTGCAAAAAGCTGCGTTCAAAAAATGGCAGAAAAATTATTACTATCATCGCCACGGTATTAAGATTAAAATTCTCTGGAAAAAATTCAAAATCTTCAATATCTTTCTCTGGGCGAAAGAAAAACTGTTTACCGGTCTTCCCGATGAAGTCAACGATATCTATAGCGATGCCAGAGAAGTCTATGTCGGTTTCTTAAGGCAATCCATTGGTGGCACAGGAGACTTTAACCCAACCATAAAAACGAAGGAAGTTAAAAGTGTCCTGAAAATCACCAAAGGGTTGTATGACCAACTCGACCCCATTGCTCCCTTTGTGGAGCAGAAAATGATCGAAGCCAAAACCGCCATTGATGAAGGAAAAACCAATTTTCAGGCAGCCGTGGATGAGTTGGGGCCAGAAGAAAAGCAACTGGCGGAAGGTGCGATCGCGAATATTCAAGGACAGTTCGATGGTTTAGAAAATAACGTTAAAGCTTATCAAGACAACTTAATTAATGATATCACCGAGAACTATAAGCAAGGTCTGCAAGAAATTGATGACCGCATTGAAGAACTCAAAGCTGCCAATGAAGGATTAGTCAAGAAAGCCCTCGCTTTTATTGGGGATTTAATGATCGCCATTATCAAAGCCCTATTGACTCCCATCAAGTGGATACTATCGAAATTTGGCATCGATAGCTCAATTTTAGATGCCATTATTGAAGATCCCGGCGGATTTATGAAAAATCTATTTACCGGACTCAAAGATGGTTTTCTCAACTTCGCTAAGAATTTCCCCAAACACTTCATCAATGGGATGGTTGAGTGGTTATTTGGTAATCTTGGCCCCATTACACTGCCGAAGAAATTTGATATTCAAGGCTTTTTCCAGATCTTCATGCAGATCATGGGTCTAACGGTTGATTCCATTTTTGACGTAGCGTCTGGAGTTTTTGGCAGTGACCTGATTGGTGCAATTCGGAGCGCGATCGAAGGAGCCGATATTGAGGGAATAATTGCCGGTTTAGATGAAAAAGTGGGCATGGTGGTTCAGTTGTTTTATACCTTGGTTAAAGATGGTATTGGCAAAGCCTGGTCATTCCTGATTGATATCTTTAATGAGATGAAAATGGAGTTCATCAAAGAACTCACGATTATGGCAAGCATTGAAGTTATTAAAGCCGCAACAACTTGGTTGATTGGGATTTTGAATCCAGCGGCCGGTATTGTGAAAATCATTAAAGCGATTGTCGATGTGATTATTTGGTTTGCCCAGAACTATGAACAGGTGGTTGAGTTAATTAAAACGATTTTTGCGGGAATGACGGCGATCGCCAATGGGGATACCGCAACCTTCTCGCTGTCCGTGGAAATGGCTCTGGCTCGGATTATTCCCATTGCCTTGGGATTCATGGCGAGTTTGATTGGTCTGGGAGGTATTGTTAATAAGATTCGTGGTATTCTAGAGAAAATTACCGGATTTTTCCGCAGAAAACTAGAGAAGCTGTTCCAAGCTGTGGTTGCACCAATCAAGAAGAAAATTGATGCGGTTAAAGCTAAGGCGCGGGAAAAATATGAGGCGGCTAAAGCGAAGGTGAAAGAGAAGTATGAGTCAGTCAAGGCTAAGGTGAAAGAAAAGTATGAATCGACGAAAGAGAGAGTCAAAAGTGCGTTTAAGAGCGATAAAGAGGAGACGGAAGAAGACCGAGAACGCAAGCGCCAAGAAGCAGAATATAAGCGCAAACTAGAGCAGCAAAAAGATGAAGTCAAGGACATGGTTTCCGAGGGAGAAACCAGAGGCGAACAGTTAATTAAATCGGAACGCAATCCCAAGGAAGTCAAACAAGGGCTAGGCGGACTCGAACAATCGATAGAACAAGGTCACGAGTTTGCCACAGTTGGTAGTCTCAAAGTTAAACAAGGGATATTTGATTGGAATGAGTATAAGCTGGTTGGAACGATCAAGAAAGAGAAAATTTCTAAGACCAGCACAAGCAGTGGTACAGTGCAACGGAAGACGGATAAGTGGAAAGATAAGAAAAATAAGCTGATTGTGGAAGATGATTCGGTCAGCAATGAGTTTACTCTCAAAGCCAAATTGATGGATGAATCGGATGTTTTACCCAATTTGGGTCGGGACTTAGAGAAAAGGGCCCGTAAAGATAAAGACCCGGACAAAATCAGGCCAGTTTTACCCAAGTTAAAACGACAGTATGATTTAACCTCAATTGAGTTGAATAATAAAACGGGGATTTTCGATCGCCTCGCCCGTGAGGTTGAGTATGAAATTGTCGCGCAGGTGCCCAAGGAAGAAACGGAAGCGAATCGGAAAGCAGCCCCCGGAAAACTACTCAATGCGCCCATTCAGGGGAATCTGGAACAGGCGATCCAGCGATCGCAAGGAAAAGGCGAACCCCTGAGCGAACCCGTGCGCCAACCCATGGAACAGGCCTTTGGGGTAGACTTTAGTGGAGTCAGAATTCACCGCAAGAGTGAAGGCGATCGGCTCAGTCGCTCCCTCAACGCCCAAGCCTTTACCACCGGCAAAGACATCTATTTCCGCAAAAACACTTATCGTCCCGATACTCCCTCTGGAGGTCATTTACTCGCCCACGAACTCACCCACGTCGTTCAACAATCAGGTGATAAACCCCAAGTCCAGCGCACTCCCTTCTTCCCCGATCGCCTCGTACAGCGCCAAGGAGACGGGCCACCCCCCAAACCCCTAGCCAGTCATGGGAATAACTTCACCCTTATCCAGCGTAAAGAAGATGATAGTGATGAGAGTGAAGAAGGCAGCTCGGACTTTCAACGCACAGCCACTGCTGTTGGAGTGGTTGCCGTCGGTACAGCCATAAAGCTCCACGAAGCTCGCTCTCGTACCAAAACTGATGTTGATGTTTACAAAGACATCGACAAAAAGAAAGGTCGCCTAGAAGTATTTGTGAGAATCAAACGCACCAAAATAAAAGCTAAAAAACAGAAAATGCAAGCCGTTTCAGCAGGCGAGGAACCGGGCATTCCCGAATTTACTCGCACCCTGATTGCCAAACATATCGAAACCATTGTCCGTCAAGACCCCAGCCCGGAAGTAGTGCAGAAAAAACTGGCTGAAGTGACCCTCAAATTTGACCTCGATCTGGTCAAAGTCGTGGGCTTTGCTGCCGTTGGTAAAAGCTTTGAATATAAAGTCCTGGCCCAAGGAAATCCCAGGGCTGTTGCCCAGAAAAAAATTGAAGCCATGCTCAAAAAAATGGCTAAAATGAGCGGCCCCAACCAACAGCCAGATACGGTTACTGAACAAGACACCCCCACAGATATTCCCACAGAAACCCCAGCACCAGACCCCACTCCTGACGAGACAGAAACCAAGAAAAAATCCTCTAAAGACACTCAAGAGGGTACGACGGAAACGACCTCACAGAGACCCCCAACGACCACTACACCCGTAAAATCCCAAAAAGCTAAAACGACCAAAATGAAAGGGTCTGGGCAAGAAACCGATGAAGGTGGCCCCCAACAAACCTTGAGTGCTAAAACTCAAATCAAACCTGGAGGCGATCCTAAAACTCTCTTTGTCACGGTTCGCGTCGATCCCGAAGACAAAAAGTGACACTTCTCGGTCTAAGGCCATAGAAATCGCCATGCTGAAATAGCAAGCCAGTTTCTTATTGTATCAAATCCTTAAATTCTTGTGACAATGCATCGCTGGGAGACAAGGGGCTTACAGCTCAAAGCGCTGTATGATTTTTAATTTTTAATTTTTAATTGCCTGGCATTGGGGACAAAAATGACTCGATCGCCCCCCCAACTTCACCCGCTCAATCACCTTGTCACAACGGCGACAGAGTTGCCCCCTGCGACCATAGACCCACGCCACCCCCGCATAATTGCCATTCACCCCTTGCACATTCAGGAAATGACTAAACGTCGTTCCCCCCTCCCTTAAGCTATCTTCCAGCACCTGAACCACCGCTCTTTTTAACTCCTCCAACTGGGAAACCGACAGATCGCAACAGCGCGTTTCCGGGTGGATTCCACTGAGAAACAGCGCCTCATCCGCATAAATATTACCCAATCCAGCAATTAAACTTTGATCCAAAAGAGCCGTTTTAATCGCTCGTTTCCGGCGCTCTAGGGTGCGGCGCAGGTATTCCACCGAAAAGTCCTCAGAAAGAGGTTCTGGCCCTAATTTTGCCAATCCCGTCATAATCTTCTCTGGAGCCAGATCAGCCGGAACCCACCAAACTCGACCAAAGCGACGCTGATCCACAAACCGCAATTCTTTCCCGGATTTAAACTCCAACCGTACCCTCGTATGTTTCGCCAGAGGTTCTTCAGGAGCAACCCATAACAACTGTCCCGTCATCCGCAAATGCACGCCCAACCATCCGGATGCATTGCCTTTCCGTCTTAACTGTGCCAACAAATACTTACCGCGACGATGCCATTGTACAATTCTCGCTCCTCGCATCGCCTGCAAAAATTCATCCACAGAAGGAGGGTGGGCAATGCTGTGACTCAAGCCTGATGGCCGGCGATCGCACAACACTTCCCCACCCTCAATCTCCTGCTCTAGCGTCAGTTGATTGAGTCCTTTCCGGACAGTCTCAACCTCTGGTAGTTCAGGCACAACTCTTACTCATCCCAATAAGCTTTGCCAAGAAACGATTACACTTCTTCAAGTTCGCTTTCTGCAAAGTTATTGGTATTGACTCCAGAAGCGCTACCGCTGAAACCGGTATAGTTGACTTTGTCAAAGCGAACAATAACGGGGTATTTGATTCCGCTTTTGTCTACACTCGCTACCGTACCAACGTCGTTGTACCAATAGGACTCTTTGCGTTTAATACGGACTTTAGAACCACGCTTAACCATGATGACTGTTTCCTTTGAGTATTTGTTAACGGGCATTGTCTCTCAGGGTACTACTCAACGGTTCTCATCTGCACGCTTAGTTTTTTAAGTTTTGTTACTAATCCTGCCATCGGACGCGCACAAAATGGGCGGGTTTACCCCACATATCTTGACTTTCCTCAATTCTGACGATTTCCAGGTTAAAGGGAATAGCTGTAGTCACGTAGCGTTGAGCAATCGGCCCTAAATCAGGGGCCAACTCGGAAGCACTCATCGCAGCAACTCCCACCCCCAACAATTGTCCGAGGGGATCTTTGGGCATCAGCCAATTCACACCCAGGGTAAAACCAGCCGTGAGTAGCAACGCTACAGAAAGATTGGTTCCGCATCGAGGATGAACCGCTAGGTTCCATTCTCCGCTGGTAATACGGTTTAGGGCGCTATAAACGGCTTGCTGTAAGGTTTGAGGGTTAACGCTACCATACAGGTAAAATCCCTGTTCTGTAGACATGCCACCCAACAGTTCGCCCCTGCGATCGGACTCCGTCAAAACCCAGACGGTTGCATGTTCTAAGGCATGAACTTGGCGCACCATTAAGAATTCTTTGACACCAGGCAGAAAGCCCAAGTGTTCTAGGATTTCTCGATCTTGAGTGGCTTGAGGCACAAAGTCAAAAGAAGAGGCTGTTTGTGTCATGGTTACCGGTTGCATGGATAAGATCTATTTAGAATGGTAGCGCGTTGGGCTAGAGGGAGGACGCGATCGCCTCAGCCATTCCCTATTCCCTGTTATCTAAGCTAAAAGGTCACCCTTTTAACTCGACTTCAGAACGGAACGTGAAAGTTTCCCTTCATTCCGCTCCTG
>NZ_JAGHZN010000039.1:0-89906 GCF_017746735.1 Roseofilum sp. Guam
GAACCAGTGTGAATCCCTTTATGATGCCATCATAGAAGCTTTTAAGATATTGTCCTAACTCTCCCTTTCTTTGCTATAGACATGATTACTAGTGCCAGTTTCAATCCCTCATAGGGATTTAGATGGGTTTCAACCTCCAATACAAAATACGGTCAATAGCGATCGCTGCGTTTCAATCCCTCATAGGGATTTAGATGGGTTTCAACCATTATCACATCATTAAATTATGCCTGAAAAGAGTTTCAATCCCTCATAGGGATTTAGATGGGTTTCAACTGGATGATGGATAAATATTCCATCTCCTAAATTAAGGTTTCAATCCCTCATAGGGATTTAGATGGGTTTCAACGGGAAGGGATATAAGGAATTCCGAGTTAATTCGGGTTTCAATCCCTCATAGGGATTTAGATGGGTTTCAACTCTACTAAAGCGATTGGTAGGATACGCTGGTACTGGAAAGTTTCAATCCCTCATAGGGATTTAGATGGGTTTCAACGTTGATGGCTTCGTTAACTACGATAAACTCAATCGTTTCAATCCCTCATAGGGATTTAGATGGGTTTCAACGATCTCTACTGCGGATCATTTGCTAAATCACTCTAGTTTCAATCCCTCATAGGGATTTAGATGGGTTTCAACCTGTTACTCCTAGTAATTCAACTCAATCTCCTTGTTTCAATCCCTCATAGGGATTTAGATGGGTTTCAACATGGGTTCTTTTTCTTGGGCACTACCACCTTCTTCTATGTCGTTTCAATCCCTCATAGGGATTTAGATGGGTTTCAACCGATGCGGCGATCGCTGCCCTCCAAGCCTCACTGTAGTTTCAATCCCTCATAGGGATTTAGATGGGTTTCAACTCCTCCCATGGGTTGGGTTTTTGGCACTGCGCAAGATTTCCCGTTTCAATCCCTCATAGGGATTTAGATGGGTTTCAACTCTGATATCTGTGAATATGCAATGTCAACCTGTGTTTCAATCCCTCATAGGGATTTAGATGGGTTTCAACTGAACGTGCCTTGTGGTTCATCTGCCTTGCTTGATTGTTTCAATCCCTCATAGGGATTTAGATGGGTTTCAACGGCGATGACCAGTTCATTGCTTTTTTGCTGCGTGAGTTTCAATCCCTCATAGGGATTTAGATGGGTTTCAACCAAGATCGGAAACACTGCGATTCACCTCGCATAAGCCCCTGTTTCAATCCCTCATAGGGATTTAGATGGGTTTCAACGAAATTTCTTCAGGTTTCTAATATCCCCCTCAAGTTTCAATCCCTCATAGGGATTTAGATGGGTTTCAACGTCCCACCTCGCTTAATCAAGCAGAAACCAACCTTCGTTTCAATCCCTCATAGGGATTTAGATGGGTTTCAACTTGCAGCCATGAAGAGAACAGGTAGAATCCGCTCTGTTTCAATCCCTCATAGGGATTTAGATGGGTTTCAACAAGAAAGGATTGAAAAGCGTGTCTGGTGGTATTTCGTTTCAATCCCTCATAGGGATTTAGATGGGTTTCAACCCTCCTGTCACTTCAGGAATACGCTCTTTTTTGTTTCAATCCCTCATAGGGATTTAGATGGGTTTCAACAGCAGAGGAAGAAAAAGTGGCCCAAGAGCACATCAAAGTTTCAATCCCTCATAGGGATTTAGATGGGTTTCAACCACACTGCCACTGGTCACTAAACATCACAAAAACCTGTTTCAATCCCTCATAGGGATTTAGATGGGTTTCAACAGGTGCGCTTTCCTCATTCCACCAGGTTCTTAAATTAGTTTCAATCCCTCATAGGGATTTAGATGGGTTTCAACGGTAACTACCCACGGGCGTGAAACGAGAAATAATGAAAGTTTCAATCCCTCATAGGGATTTAGATGGGTTTCAACATTATTTTGGTTTTTGCGATCACCTTTTTATTGTTTCAATCCCTCATAGGGATTTAGATGGGTTTCAACTCTTCACCACCGTAATTACAGGCATCGCACACAACGTTTCAATCCCTCATAGGGATTTAGATGGGTTTCAACGGTAAAACCACCCTGTGTGAATGGGCTGTAAGCCAAGTAAACGTTTCAATCCCTCATAGGGATTTAGATGGGTTTCAACCCTTTTTCCGTTTGTTGATTCATAGGTCAATTAATAGTTTCAATCCCTCATAGGGATTTAGATGGGTTTCAACATTCGTAGGCTGGGTATACATGCCTCTCTGCCATCGGTTTCAATCCCTCATAGGGATTTAGATGGGTTTCAACATGGCATCAAATATCATGAAATCATGCCTGGAGATGTATTCGTTTCAATCCCTCATAGGGATTTAGATGGGTTTCAACCGCTGGCTTCCGAGACCCTTGCTGTATTTAGTTTTCAAGGTTCATTTCCGACACACACCCCTAATTATAGTTCACTCAAGGCTAAAAAGCCAATGAAAATCGCTCAAACCCTTGTCCTGTCTAGTCCGACGCTACCTCAACCATCGAAAAAGCTGTAGGGAAGACTGGGTAAGGGATACAGTACTTGTGAAATCAGAAGCCATTTCCACACCCCCCTAGTGTCGGATTTTAGGGGAAGCGGAAGGGAATTCCCCTACTCTAGGGCGCAACACTATAGAAATTGGGATTTTTGAGTTACTGTTCACTATTATTATTGATCGTATCAATGACAAATACCATATGCAGGATTCTGTCTTATTATCCTTATTACAATTAGCCAGTCCCACCTTACCCGTAGGAGCTTACAGTTATTCCGAAGGCTTAGAAACCCTCGTTGAACAGGGAAAAATTACCGATGAAACTGCTTTAGAGCAGTGGTTGAGGGATGGGTTACGATTAGGTTCTATTCGCCTGGATGGAGCAGCGTTAATCCGGGGAGGGGAAGCTATGCAAAAGCAAGATTATGCGACGCTGCGCTATTGGAATCATTGGCTTCTGGCCACTAGAGAAACGGAAGAATTACGACAACAAACCGTGCAAATGGGGCGATCGCTGGGTCTACTTCTGCAAACGCTAGTCCCCGATCTTGCACCCATTTTACAGGAGTTGGGGCCAGAATGGAGCTATCCCCTGGTATTTGCGATCGCCGCCCAATCTTGGCAGATTTCCCCTGCAAATGCCCTTTTAGCCTATCTGCAAAGTTGGGTTTCTAACCTAATCACGGCTGGCGTGAAGCTGATTCCCCTCGGTCAAACTACAGGTCAAAAGCTGTTACTTGAGCTTCATCCTCATATTACGGCGATCGTCCCTGAAATTCTGGCTTTAGAAGACGATAACCTTTATAGTTGTAGCTGGGGATTCTCCCTCTACTGCATGGCCCACGAAACCCAATATACTCGACTCTTTAGAAGCTAAACTGGGGTAATGGGTAATGGCTAAACTGTTTTTCCCTTAAACTTACTCTTTCTCAGGGATTTAGTTGAAACAAAAAGTACTTTATTTATGACTCAATTGCGTGTAGGAGTGGCTGGGCCCGTTGGATCGGGAAAAACTGCCTTGGTAAATTTACTGTGTCAAACTTTGCGAGACCAGTATCAAATTGCGGTGGTAACCAATGATATCTATACCCAAGAAGATGCCCAATTTTTAGTCCGATCTGGGGCATTATCTAGCGATCGCATTGTTGGTGTAGAAACCGGAGGCTGTCCCCATACAGCGATTCGAGAAGATGCTTCCATTAATCTAGTGGCGATCGAGCAACTCGAGCAACACTTTACTGATTTAGATCTCCTCTTTGTCGAAAGTGGTGGTGATAATTTAGCGGCTACCTTTAGTCCCGAATTAGTCGATATTACCCTTTATGTCATTGATGTGGCTGCTGGTGATAAAATCCCCCGTAAAGGCGGCCCGGGAATTACAAAATCTGATTTATTAGTGATTAATAAAATCGACCTGGCTCCCTTAGTTGGTGCAGATCTCAACGTCATGGAACGGGATGCGAAAAAAATGCGCAGCGATAAACCCTTTATCTTTACCAACCTCAAAAACAATACCGGACTAGCAGAGGTCATTCAGTTTATTAAGCGCTATTTTTGACACTCCCCAGTCTGAAGACACGGGGATTCTTAAGCCGTCCACAATCGGACTCTCAAAGGCGTTGTCAAAGCGCCTCTACTGACTCCTTCGAGTGCAAAACCCGAAGTTGCCGCTACTTTCCTTAAAATGTTTGCTGCTCCATTAGCGTCAGCGTTAATTAGCTCGCCCAGTTGAGTACGATACAATCCTCGCTTCACTCGCTTCCCTGATGGTTTCCAGCTTTCGGGTTTTTCACCGAAGGTCGGCAAGAAATCATTATCCAAAAACGAAGCTTGGGATGTATGGCTTTCCTCAACTTGCTCAAATTCAATCCCGTACAACTGGCACATTTGCTCGATTCGTTTTTTGAGTTTAGCCGTAGGGATTTGGACAAATTTTTGGTTATTTTTTGCTCCAATATTTATACTATCTTTTTGCCCTTTGTTCCAGCCAAATACAATACGACCAATACCCTTTTCTAAGCAATGGTTAATCACCCATCTTGCTGCTTTGTTTACAGCATCTCGCATCTGACGATTGCGCTTCTCGGCCAGGAGAGCTAATCGTTTTGACCAGAATCCTTGCAGTTTATTTTCTTTAATTGTGGCCATTTGCTTGTTGTACCACTGATTGAGCGACTTGACCTGCTTCCCGTCGATAATAAAGCCAGTCCCGGTATTACTAATACACGTTAACCAATTATCAATTCCGTGGTCAATTCCCAATGCCTTTTTGGAGTTGAGAGGAGTTGAGAGGTTGAGCTTTAATGGGTAGACCCACTGAACGTAGAAGCAACCATTATGTGGGAGAATTCGCATTTCCTTAATCGGGTTAAAGTCAAGATTGCTAGGAAACGGGAGAAAGAAAGCCTCAACCCCAAAAGCCGCTTTAACCTTATTGCCCAAAGGGACTCGAACCTCATTGTCTTTAAGTTTTAAGGCTTGCCTAGGATAAGCAATGGTTCCTAGTCCTCCTTTTTTTCGATAGCTAGGTAGGTGAGGACGAGTTGATAACTCTCCGCTGATATACAGCTTAGAGAGTTGCTTGAACGACTTGAACGATTCGGCTACTCCTTGAAGAGTTTGTTGAGCGGCTTGTGAGTGAAGGAATTGATAATTAGCATTGGGTTTGAGCTGTTTTTCCAGGTCGTATTTGCCGGTGATATAGCGGCACTTAAAATACCATTGTCGAGCCAAATAAATCCCACAGTTAATCAGCTTGTTGGCGGTCGTGCAAAGATACTCAAGGAAGGGCAATGCCTCCCAGTTTTTGATGAGATTTTGCTGGCATCCATAGTGTTTTTTCATGGTTCTATGATAAGCTATCTAGCCTTAAAATTACTGGCAGGTTAAAACCTACCGTGTCCGTTTTCATCCCCTGCTCTTCAGAGCAGGGGATGAAAACGTCCCGCGAATACTCTTGTAATTCCTACTCCTCACTGCTCACAAAACCCAAATGATTCGCCACCGGACGTTGACGTAGGGGAATACGGGTGTGAATGGGGGCATTGAGAACCCGGAGATCGGGATCGGCAACCACCAACGTTGTCGATCCACCGCCATCAAAATTTAACGCCGTCTCTACTCCCCATTCTGCAAACAAAGCTTGCAATTCGGGTAAAGACATTCCCTCACTATAAAACCGTTGACGACCATCCACGATCGCAATAAAGACCTGAGTACCTGATGCATCCAATCCGATCGCCGTTCGAGGATAGGCATAATCATAAAACGGCCCGGACATCAGAGGAACCGCTTCCCCATCCCAGATTAAAATAGTGCCCCCGGAAATCCCCTCTTGAGTTTCAGCCGGACAAGTAAAGTCCCCCGGAATAACTGCGCGACGGGAGGAGAGGAAGCAGAGAACCGGCCAACCCGCATTCACCGGAGAATATTCCATACCATTGGCGATCGCCTGGCCAGCAATCCGCACGCGATCGCCCGATTCAGGATAAACTTGCCAAGGGGACTTGACCTCAAAGGGATAGAAAAAGCTACCATTGATCCCCAACTGTACGCCAAATTCCCGTACAAACTCCGAAGTCGTGCGCGCTGCAATATCCATACCATCCGGTTGCGGATCTCCCGGAGTCACGAAAGGTTGCATGAGGGCAACCTTTAAGTCAATTTTGACTTGATGAATGATCAACGGACGGGGCGTTGAGCGAATCAAACGGGTATACGTCACTCCCGGAAACAGTTCCTGTACCTGGGGAGTACGAGCCGGACGCAAGAGTAATAAAATTCCATAAATTCCCCCAGAAATCCCCAGCAGGAACCCAATAGTAATTAACCCAATTTTCCCCAACCGTTTAGAGTGCAAAGCCATACGTCGGATCATAGGCGTGGCAAGTTTTTCCCGATTTTAGCGTAAGACCTACTCTCCGAGGTTGAAATTGCCTGATGGCAGTCGATTGATGCTTCTTAATTGAAACACCCTGAGATTTTAGGGGAGTTAAGGCAGTAGGATAGATCTAAGCTAGGTTAACTAAGAATTATGGGTAATACCTTCGGGCATTTATTTCGGATTACGACATTTGGGGAATCCCATGGGGGTGGGGTTGGAGTAATTATTGATGGTTGTCCACCGCGCCTAGAGATTTCAGCTCAGGAGATTCAAGTAGAGTTGGATCGCCGTCGGCCGGGACAAAGTAAAATTACGACACCACGCAAAGAAACGGATACCTGTGAGATTCTCTCTGGAGTCTTTGAAGGGAAAACCTTGGGAACACCCATTATGATTTTGGTTCCCAATAAGGATACCCGGCCCCAGGATTATGATGAAATGGCGCAAAAATACCGGCCATCCCATGCAGATGCGACCTATGATGCTAAATATGGGATTCGGAATTGGCAAGGTGGGGGACGCTCGTCGGCGCGGGAAACCATTGGCCGAGTGGCAGCCGGGGCGATCGCCAAAAAAATCCTTAAACAGGCTGCTGGGGTAGAAATTATTGGATATGTGAAACGCATTCAAGATCTAGAGGCGATCGTCGATCCACAAACGGTCACTCTTGAACAAGTGGAAAGTAATATCGTCCGTTGTCCCGATCCCGAAGCCTATGAACGGATGATTGAGCGCATTGAAGCCATTAAACGGGAAGGAGACTCCCTAGGTGGGGTGGTCGAATGTGTAGCCCGTCATGTGCCAAAAGGTCTAGGAATGCCCGTATTTGATAAACTAGAGGCAGATTTGGCTAAAGGGGTGATGTCTTTACCTGCAACGAAAGGATTTGAGATCGGTTCTGGATTTGCGGGAACTCTGCTCACCGGGAGTGAACACAATGACGAATTTACTCTAGATGATCGGGGACAAGTCCGAACCACTACCAATCGTTCCGGAGGCATTCAAGGGGGAATATCCAATGGTGAATCGATTATTCTCCGCGTGGCGTTTAAACCGACCGCCACCATTCGCAAAGAACAGCGTACTGTCACCAGAGAAGGCCAAGAAACCCTTCTCGCGGCGAAAGGCCGTCACGATCCTTGCGTTTTACCTAGAGCCGTGCCTATGGTAGAAGCAATGGTGGCCCTAGTTTTATGCGACCACCTGCTGCGTCACCAAGGTCAATGCAGAACACTCGATTTTGACATCCCCACCGCCCTGGAAGGACGGTGATTCCCATTCATGTCCGCGAAGCGGAAACCTCATGATTGGGGTGCGGAGTTTCTGTCCTTTGCGGGTTGTTCGCAACGGCTTTCGAGAGTGTATGCCTTTCGAGTCTTAGATAAAGCTCCACAGGCTGAAACGGTGTGTCTCACCGCCAAAAGTCCAATTAGATTGGAGCGTTAGCCAAACTTACTACTTGGTTATCGTTAGTCAGTCCAACAACTCCTACCCGTTGTACTGTAAAGCCGTCCTTCTAGAACGGGGTTTCAAACCCAATTTTTTCGATGATTAGTCAGCATTCTTCTTCACGCTTTGAGGTTCAATTTTGGGGTGTGCGGGGCAGTATTCCCGCTCCCGGCCCGGAAACAGTGCGCTATGGTGGCAATACCTCCTGCCTAGAAATGCGTATTGGAGAGAGACACTTTATTTTTGATGGCGGAACGGGTTTACGCGCTTTAGGCGATCGCCTCTCAACAGAATACCCTCTGGATATTAATCTCTTTTTTACCCATTACCATTGGGATCATATCCAAGGCGTGCCGTTTTTCATGCCCCTGTTTACTCCAGGCAATCAAATCCATGTTTGGGGAGATGTACCGGATTCGAGTGAGTCCTTAGAAGACCATTTCCATCATGCCATTCTCCATGTGAATTCCCCTGTCCCCTCACCTATACCCAAAGCAGATCTGAAGTTTTCTCAGGTCTCTCCAGGAGACCGGGTTACCCTAGATGATATTGAGATTGAAACGGGACATCTCAATCATCCCAATGGAGCGATGGGCTATCGAATTACTTGGCAAGGACATACAGCGGTTTATTGTACGGATACGGAGCATTATAGCGATCGCCTCGATGAAGATGTCCTCAAATTAGCTCGTGATGCTGATATCCTGATCTACGATGCCATGTATACCGACAACGAATACAGCAACCCTAAATCGCCTAAAGTCGGTTGGGGTCATTCTACCTGGCAAGAAGGGGTTAAAGTAGCCCAAGCCGCAGGGGTGAAAAAGCTAATCATTTTTCACCATGAACCCAATCATGATGATGATACCCTCGACCAAATTGAAGAGGAAGTTCAACACAACTATCCCAATACCATTTTGGCCCGGGAAGGCATGATTTTAAGTCTGATTGAGGCTTAGTCTGCTGAAGGGTCTTCAGGCGGTTTTTCTAAACCCAACCGATCCTTACTTTGTTCTAGTTCTAGCCATAACTTGCGAATTTGTTCGTAGGCTTCTACGGGGGGAATTTTACCCCCAGTTTCCAAGGAACAAATATACGTAACTTTTTGAGCAAACTCTTGCAAGTTAGCATCAAAAACTAGATATTCTGGCCGGAATTCACCGTAATATCGACTACGAGGATACAAAAATTCAGATGGGTCAGGCATAAAGTATGTCCTTACAAAGCTAAAATTAGACTCACTATAACAAGTGTCTATCTCGATTAACTTCTGGTAAACTCACCTGATCTATACAGCACAAAGTGCTGTTATTGAGTGCACTGTTAAATCCCCAAAGCCATCCACCATCCTATTCCCTATTCCCTATTCCCCATTCCCTAGCACAAAGCGCTATATATCCCCATGAGTCTGATTGTTTTCGGGAGTATTAACCTAGATTTAGTGACTACAGTCTCTCGTTTACCGATCGCCGGTGAAACCCTTGCAGGAGAGCGTTTGCTAAAGATTCCAGGGGGAAAAGGGGCAAACCAAGCCGTCGCCTGCGCCCGTCTGGGAGCGACAACCCATTTAGTTGGACGTTTGGGCAATGATGATTTTGGCCATCAGTTACTCCTGACTTTACAGGAAGCTCAGGTCTGTACCGATGGGATTCACATGGATCAGAATACACCTTCGGGGGTTGCCCTGATTACCGTGGATGCTCAAGGAGAAAATAGCATTATTATCATTCCGGGGGCGAATGCTTGTCTGGATCGGAGAGAATTAGAGTATCTTCAGTCGATATTGCCCCAAGCAACCGTATTTTTAACTCAGTTGGAAGTGCCGCTTTCTTTGGTACAAGAAGCGGCTGAAAAAGTCAAACAGGCTGGAATTCCCGTGATTTTAGACCCGGCTCCTGTGCCCCAAAATTTTCCCCATGCTCTCTATGGTTTGGTCGATATTATTACTCCGAATGAAGTCGAAGCCGCTCAGTTAACGGGGATTGCCATTGAAGATCGAGAAAGTGCTACCCAAGCAGCCTATCAGTTTTTAGAGTGGGGGGTAAAGACGGCAATTGTGAAATTAGGCGATCGCGGTGTGGTTTGGGCAAACCATGAAGAAACTGGGTTTTTACCCGCTTTTCCCATCAGAGCGGTCGATACAACGGCCGCTGGAGATGCCTTTAATGGCGCTCTAGCGACTGCTCTAAATGAAGGTTTATCCCTCCAGGAGGCGATCCAATGGGGATCGGCAGCAGGAGCTATCTCAGCTACAGTCATTGGGACCCAACCTTCTTTACCGGATCGCCAAACCCTAGAGCACTTTCTTCAGGAGTATGATTGATGACTTCCCTCAATTTTCCTTGGCCCAATCCCCCACTGGAAAAAGCAACCATTATTGGCCATACCACCCCCACAAGCGTACGCCTCTGGGTTCGCGGGGCCCAAGCTGGCGAATATGCGATCGTAGTGGACGAGGGCGAAAATTTTTCTCTCTCTGACTTAAACCCTATCTCCACCTTTCGCTTAACCCCAGATACCGATTTGACCCATGTGGTGACTCTCGAAGGTCTAAAACCCGATACCCGCTATCGGTATGCTATTTTTTCTGGACATAATGCTAGCGATCGCACTTGGGAATTGGGCCATGACCACCCCCTATATTTTCGCACGTTCCCGGAACAATCCCCCAGCCTAACCTTTGGCTTTTATAGCTGTCATATGCCCTATGTCGGCGATCAACTCACTTCCCTAGATTTTTGGCAAAGTTTTGAAGAAGAATTAACGGATGCTCAGGCTCGGTTTGTTGTTGGTGTTGGAGATCAAATTTATGTTGATGGCAATGACCAGCTTGATCTGTTGGAGAAGTTAAAACAAACCCAATTTAATCCCCCTTCACAGGAAGAGATGATTGACTGGTATCGAGAAATTTATCAACACTATTGGGGGCTAGAACCCATTCAAAGCATATTCCGTCAATTCCCCAACTATATGCTCTGGGATGACCATGAAATTATGGATGGCTGGGGATCGTTAACCGATTCAGAATTAGAAGCACGCTTACATCAAGGTTGGCAATTCAATGCGTCTGAAGATGCTCTGAAATTGACTCAGGAAATGTTTTTAGCCGCTCGACAAGTCTATCAAGAATATCAACATTCCCATAATCCACCAACAGATATCGCGAATCATCAATTCGATTATCACTTTGATTATGGTCTCTGTGCATTTTATGCCCTGGATATGCGTGGACAGCGAGATTTTAATCGTTCTGAACTCAGGATTTTGGGAGAAGCTCAATGGGAACGGTTTGAAACCTGGCTCGATCGGCAATATACAAGCGATCGCCGATTATTGGGTATTATTTCTCCCATGCCTGCTGTTCATCTTGATAATTTTGTGGTCAATCAATTCGATATTCCCTATTTAGGATTAACAGATGACTTACGGGATAAATGGAATCATGAGCGGCATTGGCAAGAACGAAATCGACTCCTCGATCAGCTCTTTAAATTTTGCCAAACCACGGGTCGTCCGGTATTATTTATTAGTGGAGATGTCCATATTGGTGCAGCATTTCGGCTGTTTAATACGGACTTTCCAGAGGCACAAGTTTTTCAACTGACCTCTAGTCCCATTACCCATGCGACTATTCGGCAATCAGCGCGTAAAATTCTGAAAATGTTAGTTCAGCAGAGGGGAGAGTTGCAAGATTTTCCAGACCGTTCCCCCTACCAATTCGAGAATTTGTATTTATGTCGTCATAATAATTTTGGCATGGTCAGAATTAAGGAAGAAGAGGGAGAATTATCCGTCATTTATGATTTATTTAGTGAAGCCAGTCGAGGAGAAGGGGTAATTGAGAAAAAACGGTTACGGATTATTTAGTTCTAGGCAATAGCTAGTAGCATATGATTACTTCATTACTCCATTACTCTTCATTCTCATTATTAATTATTAATTATTCATGACCAGCCCAAAGCGCTATAGGTCTCCATTAATCTGATAACTTAGCCACTCAGTTCCCTGTGCAGTGGTTTGAGGGCGTAAGAGTCGCCAAGTTTCTCCCTCGATCTGTTCCTGAACATAGATTTCAAAGGGATTTTGGCGCTGTTTAATGCTCTGTCCAGAGAGTTGGATATCCAGGTTGTAGGTTCCTTGGATGTGGAAGGTGGGTAATTTCTGGTCACGGAGGCGATCGCTGCTACTAATCTGAATTCCTTTAACATCAAGTTGGGGCGATCGTTCAATATGCAGGGGAGTATTCAGTTGTACTTGAGTCAGATGCAGTTGTAGGGCGATCGCTGTTTTCACCAGAGCTTGGCTGGGACTGCCTCCCGTGTTACTACACGCCACTAAGAGTCCAATGAGAACCATGGCCATCAGTTTACCGATCCATTTCCATATTCTATCCATAATCACCTGATTACCCTGTCAGACCAATCCCATTGTATCGGTTTAGAGCCATGTTTCATTTGAATGGCCACATGCTATAACTAGAGGGAAACACACACAAGGGGTTCAACCCTTTATCGGTCAGAGACTACAAGGGTCTTACTCCTAGGGTGACACTACCAACAAGGTCAATCGATTCATGGAACTTTGGGTCATTAGTTTATTTCTCATTGGGCTAGGTTTAGCTGGATTTGGGGCAATTTGGACTCTAGTGATTTCCTTTGGAGAAAGCATTTTTTGGGGAATCTCCTATCTATTTTTACCCTTCATTGGTGCTATTCTATTTATCAGTATAAAATGGAATAAACGATCGGTTAAGATGAGCCTCTTCTCTCAACTAGTGGGCATAATCTTTATGGGAATTAGTGCAATTCTTGCGATCCTGCAAAATTGGAGCTTTCAAAACATTATTGCTCACTGGACTCCGAAAGACAAATCGGAAACTCCGGTGACTCAAGTAATGCTCAACTATCCCAAACAAACTGCCCTATCAGTAGAAGTAGCTCCCGAAACCCAACCTCCCTATGAACCCTCAATTTCTTTAAGAGCCTATCGTTCGCGCTCTCAGTTTAAGCGCTATATGGAAGTGGGGTATCATGCCTTCGATCTAGAGGATTATCACACTGCCCTGATTAATTTTGAACAAGCCTTAAAAGAGCAACCTGATAATACTTACGCCCAAAAAGCAGTTGAAAATACCCAACAGCGCATTCAACAAGGCAGCTATACTCAGGTCATGAATGCCGGATATCAAGCATTCGATCGCCAGGAATATGCGATCGCCCTCGAATACTTTCAAACCGCCCTTGAACACCGTCCTGGGAACTCTTACGCCCTCCAAGCCATTGACAATGCACAACGCAAGCTTAACCCTTAATCTGGATCGTTAATTAACTCCGGTTTTAACTCAATGGTAAACCGAGTACCCTCTCCTGGAGAGGAATCACACCAGAGTCGTCCTTGATGTTTTTCCACAACAATTTTATAACAGATCGATAATCCCAAACCTGTCCCTTTACCCGGCGGTTTAGTGGTGAAAAAAGGATCGAACACTTGAGAGCGGATAGACTCTGGAATTCCACCCCCATTATCCGCAATAGAAATTCTCACGTTTTCCCCTTCAATCTCTGTTTTGATCTTAATGTAACGATCCTTATCTATTTTCTCGTGTAAGGCATCAATTGCATTACTCAGAAGATACATAAACACCTGATTTAATTGGGCTGGATAACAATCAATCAAAGGTAAATCACCATAGTCTTTAACAATCGGTATTTCAGGACGATCTTCCTTCCCTTCTAGACAGTGATTTAAAATCACCAGCGTGCTATCTATTCCCTCATGAATATCGACAGACTTCATCTCAGCTTCATCCATGCGGGAAAAATTGCGTAAAGAGGCCACAATTCCCTTAATTCTCTCAGTTCCCGACTTCATAGATGTCAAGATTTTTTGTAGATCTTCCTGAATAAACTCCACATCTTTATCTTCTAAAGATTCTTGAAGTTCACCCCCTGGATCGGGATAAGCCTGTTGATAATCCCTCAGAAGTTGGACGAAATCTTGGGCATATTCTTGAATATAGCTTAAATTTCCATGGATAAAACTGACAGGGTTATTAATTTCATGGGCAACTCCAGCCACTAAATTCCCCAGACTGACCATTTTTTCATTTTGAATCATCTGCGCTTGAGTGCGTTGTAATTGCTCCAAAGTTTGCCTTAATTCTTGGGCTTGCTTTTTCGTTTTTTCAAGTAAACTCGCTTGTTGAATGGCGACTCCCAATTGCTGACTGATTTGACTGACAAATTCTATTTCAGTCGCAGTCCAAGTCCTGGATTGACCACACTCGTGAATGCAGAGCAATCCCCATAGTTCATCCCCTTTAATTAAGGGCGTAACCAGATTAGCTCTGACTTGAAATTGGGCTAAAATTTCTCGATGACAATCACTAATTTGGGGAGTATAAATATCCGGAATAGCGCTAATACGGCCTTTTAAGTATTCAGCCGCAAACTGTTCCCCAAAGCAATGATCGTAAACTTGAATCGAACTAGCCGGTTTCCAAGGAGATTTCACCTCCTCACAAATGACTTCACCATGCCCAGCTAAATCAGAATTAAATTGAAACACGGCTACTCGGTCTGTATTGAGAACCTCAAGGAGTTGGACAACCGTCGTTTTCAAAATTGTTTCTAAATCCAAGGAAGACCGGATTTTGGAGATCACTTCTGTGAGTAAGCGATAATAGATGAGGCGATCGGAGGATAAATTACAACGGACATCTTGACCTGCTTGATTCCAAGTCAGAGTGATTGTTTTTTCTCTATTAGACAAACTATTATTCATAATAAACTGCATGGGAGTGCTAATCAAAACTAGAGGACTTCATGTTGACTGAATATCTGTTTTGATCCAGGCACCAACTGATGATGAAAATATTAAAGATCTATTCAAGTCCCCCCCTTATTATAGTATTTTTTTCTCACTTTGCTTGAATAATTTATTCAATAGAACCCTTAATACCAATACAGATTAAATAGTTAAGGATTGGATAGAGTACTTCCCACTAGAGAGCAGCCTGTATTGCTTAGAGGCTAAGGCTCCAAGCTGTACTCCTCCAGAAGAGAGAAGTACTATATAATTTTCTTTTTTGTTCCGGATATTACCCCCGATTTCGATCGTACTGGCCGGATTGTAAGGCAGTTCGACTTGAAACCTGGGGATAAGTATCATTAAAGTATTCTTGATTATAATGATAGACAGTGCGAATGGGATAGGGGATATTAATTTCTGCACCATCACAGGCATTTTTTAAGGCTAACATCACCCGAGTTTGAATGCGGCAGACTTCTCGTTGATTCGGAATTGTCCAGTAGCGTACTTTTAAGTCAATGGAGCTATCCCCAAAGCCGACAATATCGACTTCTGGATCGGGTTCAGTTAAGACTCCATCCACTCCAGAAATAGCGTTATAGAGAACTTCGATCGCGTGGGACAGCGGTGTATTATAGTCCACACCGATCGCCAGATCGGTGCGACGACGAGGTAAATTGGTCAATACTTGCACTGTGGAAGTAAATACAATGGCATTGGGAACCACAATCAACTCCCCCTGATAGGTGCGAATTTGGGTGGAGCGAATAGAAATCTCTTCTACTGTTCCCTCATAACCATCGACAATGATTTGATCGCCTAAGCGGAATGGTTCTTGTAACAGGAGTAAAATTCCAGCCAGAAAATTCTTAAAGATATCTTGGAAGGCAAAACCGATCGCAACGGAACTTAATCCCAACAACCCTACCACATCGCCCAACCGCAGGTCTGGAAAGGCGATGACACTAGAGATTAGAATCCCCACAACCCAAGCTGCCACAGAACTCAATTGAATTAACAAAGAGCGCAGCGACTGGTTTTTGATGGTCATATCTGTGACGCGAGTGGACAGCTTACGGGCAAACTTAGCAGCCCAAGAGGTAAACATCAAAAAGGCGATCGCCACTAAAATCCTTGGAAGCGCCTCAATTCCAGCCCCTACCAGATTCAGGATACTTTGTTTGATTTCTTGAAATAATACACTCATAGGCATGAGGGAACCCTGAACTTTCACTCATGATTGTATACCGCTACGGACTTGGAAAACCCGGAGATTTCCCATTTCCCAACATTAATTCAGTAAAAATCGGGGAGGGGTGAGCCAAAATAGGTCACTGTGTCCCACAGGAGAACCCACATCCGGTAATGCAATGCCGATAATACCGGCTTTTTTGACAATTAGACGTGATTTTACTTCTCCCCAGACAAAAGACTCCGCCCAATATCCAAGATTCGGTTCATGCCCGACTAAGGCTAACTGTTCATAGTTACGCCAGGTTTTCCCCTCCTCCCACCAGGATAAAAGATCGCCTTCAGGAACTAAATGAGATGACGTTTTCATGTCCTGACTCAGTCCCACCGTTTGCAAAATTTCCGCTGTTTGTTTAGCCCGGATGAGGGGACTGGTAAGAATCAAATCAAATGTAATCCCTAATTCTTGCAAGCGTTGGGCAACTTTAGTGGTTTTCTTAATACCCTCTGAGGTTAGGGGACGTTGGCGATCGTCTTGGGTATAATCTTCTCGATTAGCCGCTATACCATGACGGATTAAGTAAAGGTTAGTCATAATTGTTTATTCTAGATTTCCAAACTTTTCTTGATAACGGTTTAAGAGAGCTTGTAATTCTTCGGCTCGTTGCCGTTCTTGTTCAGCTCGTTGCCGCTCTTGTTCAGCTTGCTCTATAGCTTCTTGTCTAGCTTGAGATTCTGCTTTCAACGCCGCCCTTAACTCAGAGGAAATTAATAGCTTTTCTCCTGTATCTTGCCGATAAAATCCAATGAGCTTTCCTTCAGGCAGCAGTCGCAAGTTTAGGGCTTGGCTAAGACCATCGGTAATCGGTTGATATGCCCCTGCCACTAAACGATATCCTTGTAATTGCCCTTCAATCCATTCTCCTTTGGGGTCAAAAAGCCAATATTCTTCGACATCCAGTTGTTCGTAGAGGTTTTTTTTGAAGACCCGATCGCGATCTCTGGTACTTTCTGAGGTCATCTCAAAAATGACTTTGGGTACTTGCCCTTCTTCCCAAATTTTGTAATTATCTCGACCGCCTGGTTCTACGTCAAAGATGACCATCACATCGGGAGCGGTTCGCAACTTAGGAAATCCTTGGGAATAGTAGAGAAATTGGTCAGCGAGGACGGTGACTCGTTGATCGGTCAGATAATTTTTTAGCACTTCAAGAGTAGCAAGAATTGCATAGAGATGATCGTAAGTTTCAGCCACAGGTTCACCATCCGCACTAGGGTAAATGATGGAGGTATCGGGAGAGTTTGGGGTCGTGAGGATGGAAGTCATAGAGATTAAAATTTTTCATTAATTTTCCGGTTTGAGTAACCATAATCCAGTGTAGGTCATGCCAGAGTTGTCGGGTTGAACGAGCAGGAAATGAAGCCCTTTGCTCTGTTGTTTTCGCTGTTTATATTGGTGACCTGCTTGGCGAACTTCGCTATCTTCAAAGGTGGTAATAATCCAGCGATCGCTCAATCCGGATTCGAGAATCAGACCGTCGGGTTGACCGGGAATAAAATTGAGACTAACGGGGTTAGCTTCAGCGAACCATTGGGCTAATTGCAGAGATTGGCGATCGCCATCAATAACCACTCCCGGAATAGAAACCGTGGACGGAAGACCGAGATTAATCGGCCAAATCTCTTCCGGTAGGGATTTAATGGGAATGGGGCGATCGCCAATTCCTTGAAGTAGATCTTGAGCGCTAACTGTGGCAAACCGCCAGCGATCGCCCCATAATTCCTCTGGTAGGGGCAGCGGAGGGGGTCGATCTAAAGTAATGGGACACTTTAACTCATCAACAATCCACTGTTTCAGGGTGGAGGTACGTCGGGTGGGAATGACTGGAATACCCAGAGTTTGAGCAACCGGTTCGAGTAGATGGAGGGTTTGGGGACGGAAGACGTGTAGCTCATCCGGAAGTGTGGCAAATTGCCCCAATTCACTCAGTAACCAATCACGACTAACTTGTGACTGAGGACAAAGGGCACGATAGCGAAACGTTCCGGGGGACGGTTCACAAATCCATAACTCCCAGAGGATCTCCTGGGTGTCTGTTTCTGAAGGGCGGCGATAACAATCGACTTGCCAAGTCTGCATAGGAATCCATCTAAATCGTTATGTTTTCTTTACAGGAGATTCCGTTTTGGAAAAATCATGTCATCTTAGATCGTATGCTAACCCAAGAATTTATAGAATAGCTTATGGAACCTGCCCTGACTCAATTTGGTACTCAGATGTCTCGCTTGAGTGGAGTGCGAGCCATTATGAAAGATATTATTGAAACTTTGCGTGCTGGAGGAGGGCAGCATTTTATTAATTTGAGCGCCGGGAATCCCGTAATTTTACCGCCAGTGGAACAGATGTGGCGAGACTATACGGCTGATTTACTCGCGAGTCCTGAATATGGGGAAGTGGTCTGTCGGTATGGCTCTTCCCAAGGCTATCAACCGTTGATTGATGCGGTGGTGACTGATTTTAATCAACGCTACGGCTTGAATTTGAGCGATCGCAACGTTTTAATTACTCCAGGCTCTCAGTCGGTTTATTTTTATGCAGCTAATGCCTTTGGGGGCTATACTTCTGAGGGAAAACTCAAACAGGTGGTTTTACCCCTAAGTCCTGAATATACCGGTTATGGTGGAGTCTGTTTAACGCCGGAAGCTCTCAAAGCCTATAAACCCAAGTTAGATATTGAGGAAGGCAATCATCGGTTTAAGTATCGCCCCGATTTTAGTCAATTGAGGATTACGGAAGATACGGGATGTTTTATTTTTTCCCGTCCCTGTAATCCTACAGGTAATGTTCTCACCGATGAAGAAGTGAATAAAATCAGTGGGTTAGCCTCAGAATATAATGTACCTGTGCTGATTGATTCTGCCTATGGGCCGCCTTTCCCCGCCTTGAATTTTACCGAAATGACTCCTCAATTTGGCGGTAATTTACTGCACTGTATGAGTTTATCCAAGGCTGGTTTACCGGGCGAACGCATTGGAGTTGCCATTGGCGATCCAGATCTGATTGCTACTTTAGAAGCGTTCCAGACCAATTTGTGTATTCACTCTTCTCGCTATGGTCAGGCGATCGCTGCTAGAGCCATTCAATCGGGTCAATTGGCAAATTTGTCAGAAACTGTCATTCGTCCCCATTATCAAAGCAAATTCGCCCAATTGGAAGCCAGTTTAACCGAGGCTATGCCCAATAGTCTACCTTGGTTTTTACATAAGGGAGAAGGAGCGATTTTTGCTTGGTTATGGTTGCGTGATTTACCGATTACCGATTGGGAACTCTACCAAAGTCTGAAAAAAGTTGGCGTGATTGTTGTTCCAGGAAGTACATTTTTCCCTGGCTTGCAAGAAGAATGGGTTCATAAACATCAATGTATTCGCATTAGCTTAACCGCCACCGAGGAAGAGATTTCGACTGCCATGAGCAGACTAGCCCAAGTCGTAGAAGCAACGTATCTGCAAACTGCGGTATCCCGTTAATTGGATTATGGGTAATGGGAATTGGTAAAACGAGGTGTTTCCTATTCCCTATTCCCTATTCCCTATTCCCTAGCGCGAAGCGCTATAAAGTTTATGAGTCAAAATGAATGGATTGAAATTGGTCATATTGTTGCTGCTCAAGGGTTAGATGGGCAAGTGCGGGTTTATCCCGATTCCGATTTTCCCGAGCGGTTTTTAGAAGCAGGAACGCGCTGGATACAACGGTTGGGTGAAAAAACACCTCAACCGATAGAGTTATTGGACGGGCGCTTAATTCCGGGGAAAGGACTCTATGTGCTAACCTTTGATGGAATAGACACTCGCGATCGCGCGGAAGCCTTGAAAAAAGCTAAACTTTTCGTTCCGGTGAGCGATCGTCCCCCATTAGAAGATAATGAATATCATGTCCAAGATTTGCTCGGTTTAGATGTTTGGATACAGGAAACTGGAAAAAATTTAGGGGTAGTTGTTGATATCATTGCTGCTGGAAATGACTTACTAGAAGTCAAATTACTGAATCAAAAACCAGCAGAAGAGTCAGAAGTTTCTCCAAAGACAGTTCCTAATCGCAAAAGTAAAATTAAGAAGCCACGTCGCCAAAACAATCGCCCGAAAACCATTTTAATTCCATTTGTGGAAGAAATTGTGCCTGTAGTCGATCTGGAAAAGGGTAGAATTGAGATTAACCCCCCTGAAGGCTTGATTGAATAGACAGTTATTACTTTAAAGTTCTTGTATCCTTGCTATGAAAAGTCATGTCCAATTAAAAGGAGTTATAGAAAAAATCCATGATAATGGATTTTTACATCAACCTTTAGAATACGTCAATTTTCAAGACTTTGATATTAATAATGCTAAAGGATTTGGTGTAATTCAATTAGATACTTCTCAGGTTTCTTATTCAAAGTGGGTTTCTCCTAAAAGAACTAGAAGTTACCCCTTCGCGAGAATTTATAATACTTATGACGGTTCTAATGTATCAAATATTTCTAAAATAGTCACAATTATTCCTGTGATCAAAGATGAAGGTAAGGATGGAGATCGTGACAGGATTCAGTTTTCGACAATTTCTTGGATGAATCTCCTAAATATTTATATTGTTCTTGCCTATTATGATACTGCCCAAAAGAATTTAAGTAAAAATCAAGTTGATAAACATAAGCTAACTCAGCAATGTTTCAATAATAAGTTTGTTAAGTCTCAAATAAAAGAAATATTCCAATGCAAAGAAACGGCGTGTGAGTGGAATAATAAGCTTTTAAAAGAGAAATTCACTGATATTCTTAATCAAGCTTTGGATTGCTATGATTTGATTTCTAAAAATACAGGTGTCTTGATTCATTCAAGAGAAAGTATGGATCGAGATATTCAAAAATTTAATGATCAAATTGAAGAATTCAGAAACGCCTCACTTAGGGGTTCTTATAATGCTAGTAATAGAGAAGCTAAGACGATACATGAATTAGAATATTTGGTTGATGGTGTTAAAGCTCAGTTACAAATAAAAGATTACTTAGGAGGAACCTACTATTTAACTTGTGACGAATTTTATAATACAGGAGATATGTATGTTCTACAAGAATCAAAAAATAGCTCTAAAGATGCATTACCTAAAATATCAGATATTCAAGATGGTCTATTTAAGCTAATTTTGTTTCAAAATTTACAAAATCTTAATCTTGATGGTCAACATATAGATTACTGTGTCAAACTGAAGTTGACAGGAAAGGGAGTTAGAGATTCAATTTTACTTCCCGATGAAGAGAGTAAAATGAATAATTTTTTCTCTAAAAATATTGTAGTTTTTAATGATACACATCAGAAGATAATTAAGGGTTTGTTGCAAGAATCAATGTATAACAAAAAGCTGAAAATAGAAATTTCTTGCGGTTGATTCTTGAATCATGCATTGATATTCTATGAAATAGAGAATTGTTCTGTTTCATCTTATGATTAAAAGTCCTCTACGCTATCCGGGTGGTAAAGCCAAAGCTGTTAAACAAATTATTCAACATTTGCCCAAGGGATTTGACGAACACTGGGAATACCGCGAACCCTTTATTGGTGGTGGATCTTTATTCATTTACTTGAAACAGAAGTATCCCAACTTAAAGATTTGGATTAATGACTTAAATCCCGAATTATATTACTTTTGGAAAGTTGCCCAATCTGATTTAGATCAATTAGTCTCAGAAGTCCGCAAAGTTAAAGCCAGTTGCACCGATGGAAAAGGGTTGTTTCGGAACTATTTACAAGTTGATGTCAATCAATTATCAGACTTAGATCGAGCGGTTCGTTTTTTTGTCCTCAATCGGATTAGTTTTTCAGGAACTGTGGAATCCGGTGGCTTTTCTCAGCAAGCATTTTTAAAACGGTTTACGGATTCTTCGATCGATCGTTTGGCTAAGTTAGCGCCTGTTTTGCAAGATGTGAAAATCACCAATTTGGACTATAGTGAAGTGCTGAAACCGCATGGTAAACGGGTTTTTATTTTCTTAGATCCGCCCTATTTAGTTGCTACAGGTTCTAAGTTATATGGCAAAGATGGTAATCTCCATACCAGCTTTGAGCATCAACGCTTTGCCCAACAGATGCAAGCTTGTTCCCATCGCTGGTTGATTACCTATGATAATTCCCTAGAAATTCGCAAAAATTTTCAGTTTGCTCAGATTTTCGAGTGGGAATTGCAATATGGAATGAATAATTATAAGCAAGCTTCAGCCGCCAAGGGGAAGGAGTTATTCATTACCAATAGTGTTGAAGAATGTAGGGGCGAACAGCCGTTTCGCTTTGCGACATGAAACGCCCCTACAAAAACGAGTTGCTATAGCTATACTTTCCGTCGGCGCAACATCCCTAAACTACAACCACTCAAGGCTAATAAACCGAGAACAGCAGAAGGTTCTGGAACTTTAGTCCTCTCTGTCTCTGTAACTTCAACTACACTAACCGCATCAATTACAAAACCATGTACTCCATTGCGTGCATCTCCTTTAAATGAGAGGATAGTTTGCTCACTATCAGCAGTAAATTGACTCACATAGGGTAAAAATTTCAAGTCAGCCCAACTTGACGGAGTATCATGTAACAAGGTGTTAGAAAGCAGTATCGTAGGAGAAATAGATTCACCTAGCGGTAAAATTGTGAGTATACTTACCGTATGGATTATTGATTGTGGCCAAGAAACTCCTCGGTTTGTAACTGCTCGTCCATTTTTAGAATACAAGGGTTAATTAAAGGAAATGTTTCAAGAACTAGATGTTGTCACCTTAAATCATGACTTTGAAGAACATGGACTTAAGAAGAATAGTAAAGGGACAATTGTTCATTGCTATGCTGATGAACAAGCTTTTGAAGTAGAATTTCTTAGTGAATCAGGAGAGACTTTAGCCTTATTAACGTTAGCAAAGTCTGATATTGAGTTAGAACGAGAAGCGATAGGAGCAGAGGTTTTAGCAATTATCCATGGTTTACCCGTTGATCTATTAGCTCAAATACGAGATTATGCTGAATTCTTAAGATATAAAAGTACAAAGCAAATCCGGTAAGTTAAGGTTCAAACCTAATGTCGAATAACTCTGGCTTTTGATTGAAGTATTCTAAACTGAAGATTGCATTACTCATTACTTCTCTTCCATGGATGCACCTCTCGAACGGATTCAATTGTCGCAAACGGCGAAAGATCAACTGACGAAACTGAAACGGTATACGAAAATTGAACAGTGGAATATTCTCTGTCGTTGGGCGTTTTGTCGTTCTTTGGCGGAACCGTCGATCCCGTCTCCGGTTCCCATTCCCCGTGATAGTAATGTGGAGTTGTCTTGGCGGGTTTTTGGTGGGGAGTTGGCGGATGTTTTGGCGATCGCCCTCAAACAACGCTGCGTTAATGATGGACTCGGCACCGATCCGGAAACCCTAGCACTTCAATGTCGCCGTCATATCCATCGAGGAATTGGCTATTTGGCGGGCGATCCGAATTTGAAGAAGATTGAAGATTTAATCCGGTTGTGCGATCGCTCTGATATTAAATGAGCGATCGCACGGCTGGGAATCAGTTATTGCAAGAGTTCTGCAATAAACTCGAAGGTATTTCCAAGCTACTTATTGATAATTCTTCTGGATTAGTTGAGATTATCTAGTCCCAGAGATTAAGATAAGATTCTGATTAAATCTAAGTTGACAAAAAACTCAGATCGTGTATTAGCTTCTCTGTCTAGGTTGGTACTGAATCTTTACAAAAGTTAAAATAAAAATTAATTAGGAATTCCTCTCATTAGTTGTACAATGTCTTATAAATTAATTTTTAGTAACTTTTCCTAAAGGAAACGACAGGATGACCATGAGATTGAATCGACGACACTTTATTCTCGCAGCAGGAACAGGGATCGTAGCGGTTGCCGGTAAAAAGTTAATCAGCACAGGGCCGGCGATCGCCCAACGAACCAGCTTAAACCTCTATTCCTCTCGTCACTACGACACCGATGATGAACTTTACGAGAGCTTTTCGCGCGCGACGGGAGTTAAAGTGAACCTGATTGAAGGTAAGGCAGAACAACTCATCGAACGGGTTAAAAGTGAAGGGGCTAATACCAGAGCCGATGTTTTATTAACCGTTGATGGGGGTAACCTGTGGCGAGCCAAACAAGATGGTATCCTACAGTCAGTTAACTCTTCGACCCTGAATCAGAAAATCCCCAATAATCTCAGAGATCCCCAAGGCTATTGGTTTGCCTTCTCGAAGCGGGCCAGGGTGATTATGTATAATAAGAATAAGGTGAGTAAATCCCAACTCTCTACTTATGAGGATTTAGCTGATTCAAAATGGAAAGGGAAAATTTTAATTAGAAGTTCGAGCAATATTTACAACCAATCCCTGGTCGGTTCCTTATTAGCAGCTCATAATGAAAATCAGATCCTCGCTTGGTCCAGAGGTATGGTTTCTAACTTTGCCCGATCGCCAGAAGGCAACGATACCGCCCAAATTAAAGCTTGTGCTGCGGGAGTTGGTGATATTGCGATCGCCAATAGTTACTATCTGGCTCGTTTAGGTAAATCGAGGGCACGGGAAGATCAACAAGTCTTTAATACGATAGGCCTCTTCTTCCCCAACCAAACTGGGCCTAATGGTCGGGGTACTCATGTCAATATCAGTGGTGGTGGTGTTGTAAAACACGCCAAAAATCAACAAGCCGCGATCGAATTTTTAGAACATCTCGCAGAGCGTCAAGCTCAACAGTTTTTCGCAGAAGGAAATAACGAGTATCCTGTGGTTGCTGGTGTCCCGCTTGATTCCGTACTGCAAGGGTTTGGTAGCTTTAAAGCCGATCCTCTCAACCCCGATGTCTTCGGTAAGAATAATGCAGAAGCCTTAAAATTAATGGATCGAGCTGGTTGGAAATAGTGATATAGCTTGATCGCTTAGGTGCTAAGGCTTCAAGCTGTACTCGATAGAAAAGAGAATCGCGATAAGAATTAAGTAAGGTGCGTTCATAACGCACCTTACTTAATTAATCTCTAAGAAGAAGGATGAATGCGCTCCACCCTTCCGGTACTGCCATCCATTTTCACCCAATCTCCATCCTTCAAAAAACGGGTAACTCCGGGAATCGAAACAATGGCAGGAATGCCCATTTCTCTGGCAACAATGGCAGAATGGGAGAGTAAACTACCCCGTTCGACTAACACTCCAGATGCAGCCGGGAATAACATGATCCAACCGGGATCTGTACGTTCGGCAACCAGAATTCTACCGGGTTCTAGGATGGCATTTTCTGGATTCGTGATTACCGTGACTTGCGCTTCGACAATGCCAGGACAACAGCCTAAGCCTTGTAGGGTAGAGTCGGAGTTATCGGAGGGTGGAACAGAAGTACGGTTTTCCTGGAAACGGTTGCCTTGATAGACAATGCCACGAGTTTCAAAGCGATCGCCAATGTCAGAATTCTGCTGATATTCTGCAAACTCTGACTTCCTCAATTTTATCAAACCTTGCAAATTTGTACAAGTATTCGTCCCTTCCACAAATCCTAAAATCTCGTTGACCTCCAGATAAAAGATATCGCGATAATCCTGGAGAAGATCGAGAGCAATGAACCGCTTACCCAGTTCGACAAAAATGCGGCGCACATGGCCAAATAAGCGAGTTCGTTCAAAGCGGAGATTTTCGCGATCGCGCACACGCTCCCTGGCATTATACAACACCCAATCAAACAGCCAGCGTTTTACGCCAAAGTGTCCCAAAGTTTGACTAACTTTCGCCTCTGCTGCTTGGCGTAAGTCCCCCGAAACCGAAGCCGAATCTTGGAATTGCCCGGATTTTGCCAGTTGACCCACCGAGCGCAAAAGGGGTAGAGGATTATCGAATAGGGTGGGACTTTCCAGTTTCAGCTCTCCCAAACAGCGATCGCCAAATTTGTGCAAATACGCTTCATAGTTTTGCTCTACCTCTGAGGTATTTTTCAAATGGGACAAGATCTCACCCAATTCCCCCTCACAGAAAACTTGAGTCAGTTCCTCATCTTTAGCCACTAAACGCGCTAATTCTTTCACCCGTATTGCTGGTTCTGCGCTAATCATGCCCCCTTCACCGCTAATTAAATCATTTTGCAATGTCCCCGTACTCTCGTTGCACCAAGATTGAGCCAAATTTTGCAAAATGCCATAGAAAATCATTGCAAAAAAGTCATTAATCAAGGGTGCATCCCAACTGCGTAATAACTGCCGTTCTAAATCCCGGTAATGAGCCACTAATTCATCGGCACGTAAATCCTGGAGTTCCAATCCCTTAAATTTCTGCCCTAACCCTTGTGCCAATCGCTGATAGAATCGCTGGATCTTAGACTGTAATAAGATAAAGTTGAGTCCTAATCCGGCAACTGTTTGCAATAAGCGCAGGCTATCCATGATCTGTACCGAGAGCGCTGATTTTTGACTGGGTTGAATGCCAATAGACTCTAAAATTTCAGATGAAATGGGTTCTTTTACCCCCATCATCTGCTCCATAAATCGGCGATTGACTTGAAACCCCGGCAACAGAGACAAAACCTTGTACCAACTCAGGAGATTATAGTAAACGCGCCCTTGAACCAATCCAATCATGCGATTAAAAGTTTGGGAATTATTTTCCACCACTGTTTTATCCACACCCATTAACAGACAAAATTGCCGGTACACTTCCTCATAAGCGCGACGAGCAAAGGAAAAGGTTAAGGGGGTGGTTACTCCGCTATAGCTTTCGGAGATATTGCTATTGTCCCAAAGATTCAATTGACCATCGGGATCGGGGAGTTTAGCTAATCCGGTAATGGGTCGCGCTTGCAGTAAATAGACTCGATTATTTTCCACCGCCCATTCTATATCCTGGGGACGACCAAAATGCGCTCCGACTTGATGGACTAAGTCAGTAATTTGCTCGATCATTTCTACATCTAACAAGGGATGCTCTTCAGGAGCCGAAATGACGGTTGTTTGGCGATTGATGCGATAGGTTTGCCCATCGACTTCCCCCGAAACCAAAGCATCCCCAACTCCTGAAACCGCGCTAATCACCGTAAGCCCTCGTTGACCCGTGACGGGATCGGCTCCAAAGGCGACTCCGGCAACCTCGGCATTCACCATGCGCTGAACGAGGACGGCTGGGGGTTTGGGGTTACCCAGGTGATGTTGCTGGCGGTAGGCTAAGAGGCGATCGCTAAATCCAGAGCGCCAAACCTCCACTACCCGGTCAGCTACCTCCTCCACAGGCACAAATAGGAAGCTCTCCAATTGTCCCGCAAAGGAATAGTCTGCTCCATCTTCATCGACAGCAGAAGAGCGCACAGCTACCAGTTCTCGATTGGGGGATAAGATTTTTAGGGCTTGTTCTAATTCTGCTTTTACCTTACAATTTAAATGCAATACTGCAATACTTTCAGAAATAGTACCTTTTGCCAAATCTTCCTGTTGTTCCTCAGTTAAACACTCGTAAAATACACTTGGTGACACTACAAACCACTCAGGAATCGGCAAATTGAGAGCTTGCAATTGGGCTAGGGCAGCGCCTTTCCCCCCTAATTCTTGAGAATGGATCGTGTTTTGAGCAGTAAGAATATAAGTCATAGGATTTGAGGAAATAGGGAATCAAAATTAACGATTACCAATGCAATCGCATGATTGAAAAGCTGGTATATAGCTGCAAATAATAGGAATTAATTGAGATGTCTATTGGTGAACAATTCATGAAAAATTCTAGTCCTCTCAATTCTCAAATCCATTCAATACATTTTCCCAAGCTTCTAACTCAAAAATAGTTTCAGTTTTCCTCTATCCTATCTGGGAATTTCCGGTTCAGCAAGCCAGTAACTAAAGTGCGTGCTTGAGTAATCTGACCTTCTTCACTGCCTTCTTCTAGCACTTTTTCGGTGGTATTTTGTTGAAAAGATCAACTGAAAGCTGGCGATCGCATAACCATAACCCCAAGTTAGAGGGCTAATTGCCCAAAAATCGCTGAATTTTTTCGTCATCTTAAATACTCAAAGCCAAGCGTAGCCTTAGATTCAAGCCTGTTGTCACCCCCTGAACTTCTAAAGATAGGCTTTCAACACTTCACAGGTAGCCTGTCCAGTGCGAGACCAGCTAAATTGTGCTGCTCTTTTGAGACTTGCTTGACTTAGATCTTCTCGTGCTTGAGGATCGTGAATTAGGGTTTCCATGGCAGCAGTCATTTCTAGTACTTGGTAGGGATCGACTAAAATAGCGGCATCGGCGGTAATTTCGGGAAGGGAGGAGTAATTAGAGGTAATGACTGGAGTTCCACAAGCCATGGCTTCGAGGACGGGTAAACCAAAGCCTTCCCAGAGACTGGGGAAAATGAGGGCGATCGCCTGATTCATCAGTATAGGAAGTTCTTCTGATGACACATAGTCAAGGAATTTCACTTGCTTCGTTACTCCGAGTTCGTTTATTTGAGCGATTAAACTGGGGGTGTAACGGCGATCGCTTGGTCCCACTAACCACAACTCGTATTCTTGATCGTGGGGTAGCTTTGCAAATGCCTCAATCACCCGATGCAGATTTTTATAATTCGCATGACGACCAACATAGAGAAAATAATTAGAAAGAGGTAAATTTAAGGGCTGAAACTGATCGCGATCGTAACCGAGTAAAATAGGAGTGATGCGATCGGCTTTGATGGAAAAGTAATCCACAATATCATTGGCCGTTGCCTGGGAATTACAGATAACATGAGTCGCTTGATTGAGAACTTGTGGTAGATAATACTGGCAATATAGGGTAAGGGGCGATCGCCTTTCCGGAAACCGCAAGGGAATCAGATCGTGAACCATGACCACAAAGCGACACCCCTGATATAACGGCGCTTCGGGTAGAGGAGAAAAGAGTAAATTCCCTTGCAACTGGCGATAAAGTTTAGGTAACCTAAATTGAGTCCAGAATAACCGTTTAAGATGACCTTTAGCTCCCTGTTCTGGCGTTTGTCCTCCTGGAATTGGATAATGGGAATAGCCCTCTAATTTCCGGGCACTTAACAGGGTTGGATTCAACTCTCTCAGATAGGGTAAAATATTCAGAGTATAGGTGCTAATTCCCGTCGGTTTGTTCATTAGCACAGCTAAGTTAATTAAAAGACGATCGATCATTAGAAAAACTGACTATAAATATAGTGAAATCATACAACAAATAATACAGGTAAATCAAAGTCAATCATTATGCCTGAATTTCAACACCAGCCAATACTTCATATGATGAATAATATAGTTCTGGTCGATGGAGATATGTTTTTCTCCAAAATGCAAACCCTTACCATTACTGTAAATTTACAAGGAGTGATGGGTAAAGGATTAGCGGCTAGGGCAAAATCTCAATTTCCGGATATTTTTGTTAGATATCGGGAGGCTTGCAAGAATAAGCAAATAACCGCCAACAGACCTTATCTCTATAAGCGGGAAGCTGCATTAGATCCAGATCTAGCTGATTTAGGGACTCCCTTAAACACTCTAAATTCTCTCCAATGGTTTTTACTGTTTGCCACGAAACGACAGTGGAGACAAAACTCTAGAATAGAAGATATTGAAGCGGGGTTAAATTGGATTAGAGAGAATGCCGTCCAAGAGGGAATTAAATCTCTATCCCTACCTGCATTGGGTTGTGGATTAGGAAAACTTCAATGGTCAGAAGTGGGCCCTTTGATGTGTCACTATTTATCCGATCTTGGCATTCCTGTGGCGATTTATTTACCTCACGAAGAGCAACTCGATCCTAAATTCTTAACGGCTGACTTTTTACTCAATCATTAATCATAACAAATCTCGGATAGGGTAAAATATCCTGGGTAGGAGTTCTAAGTCCCGTAAATTAGTTCATTAGAACCGCTAAATGAATCACCAGACGATCATTGATTAGGACAACTATAGCGTTTCTCTGTTCTATGAGGTACAGCTTGCAGCCTTAGAACCTAAGCCATACGAGCTATTGCCTATTCCCTATTCCCTAGCGCGAAGCGCTATATATCTCATGAATATTCTCATTGTTCACGCTCATCATGAACCTCAAAGCTTTTCCTCTGCACTATACCGACAAGCAGAAACCACTCTCAAGGCATTGGGCCATACGGTAGAAACTTCTGATTTGTATCAAATGGGATTCGATCCTATCTCCGATCGCCGCAATTTTACCTCAGTCCACGACCCAGAGTATCTCAAGCAGCAGCTCGAAGAGCGACATGCGAGCGAAGTGAATGGCTTTGCCTCCGATATTGAGGCAGAAATGCAGAAACTAGAACGTTGCGATGCACTGATTTTTAACTTTCCCCTCTGGTGGTTTGGAATGCCTGCGATCCTTAAAGGTTGGTGCGATCGCGTTTTAGCTATGGGGCGAATTTATGGCGGGCCGAAACTATACGAAAATGGTGTAGGTCAATCTACTAAACGGGGTTTAGCGATCTTAACCACTGGAGGCGGCCCGACTGCTTATGATGGTTGGGGATTAAATCCAGGAATGGATAAGATTCTGGCTCCTGTCCAGCATGGTATTTTCTGGTTTAATGGCTTTTTGCCTCTCGAACCCTTCATCGCTTGGTCTCCAGTCCGCATCAGTCAAGAGGAGCGAGTGACTTACTTGGAACAGCTCGATCGCAAACTCCAATCCTTATTTGACGAACAACCCCTACAGTTACCGAAAATGGAAGATTTTCCGAACTGGGGACATGATACACAAAAACGCTTTATGGTCGTCGGAAGTCGGAAACGCCAAGCGGATGAGAAGTATCTGTCGTTAGTTGCTGCGGAACTGGAAATGGTCGCCCGGTGGCAGAAGGAAGGTAAGGTGCTGAATTTTACGATTGCTGCGCCAGAAGATCCCAACTGGCGAGGATTTCTGACCATGCGAGGACGCGATCGCCAGGAAATCGAAACTCTTTTAAGCCAACTGCCTCTAGTTGACTATTTGAGCTTTGAAATTACTGAACTCACTTATTTAGCGGGATTCTAATGTCTTTCTTATACAAGCATACTCAACTTGGGACAATTATTCTTGTTCTCTTGGCGGCTCTTTTGCCCCTAGTGTTTTTCTATCTCTCTAAAGGCTTTTTAGGGGTGGGAGCGAGTGTTTTGATCGGGATTTTAGTACTTACCATTTTGTTGAGTACATTAACCGTGACCATTACCGCAGAACGGATCAAATGTTCGTTTGGAGTGGGTTTAATTCATAAAAGCTTCCCCTTGTCCAGTATCACGAATACAGTGATTGTCAAAAACCCTTGGTATTATGGATGGGGAATTCGCCTGACTCCTAGGGGATGGATGTTTAATATATCGGGGTTAGATGCGGTGGAAATTGAGTTGAATTCTCAGTCCTATTTTCGCATTGGCACGGATGAACCACAAGCTTTAAAATCAGCGATTGATGAAGCCATTGAAGTTCATCGTCAACTCGGATGAGAAACTCTGGATTGCAAAAATTGCTGTAAGCCTTGCCAACGTCCTTGGTAGTTATCGGGATTTTGCTTAATCCAATCGAGGATAATTTTTAGGCTCAGATAACCCAAGTTTAAGAGCAAAGCTAGAGGGGTTCCATGTTGCTGTAAGAAGTAGAGTTTGCTAAAGGTGGCGTGATGAAGTTTCGCTTTGAGGTTGCGATCGCTAGTTGCAGACACTTGATGGGTGACTAAGATCGCCTGAGTAACGGCAATAGAATATCCGTGTTTGAAATAGCGCTCGCATAGATCATTGTCTTCATAGTAGAGAAAATAATGGGTATCGAATTGGGGACAAGATTCAAATTGGGCTAAATTGAGCATCAGGCTACATCCGGATACCCAGCGAGAGGGAAGAATTTTAGCAGGCGGGTTTTCTGAGGAGGTAATGGGACGTTGATGGGGGAGCGATCCGAGCCATCGATTAAATTGTCCTTGGGTAAACCAGGAATTTCCTTGGCTGTCTTGAATTTGAGTCCCTAAAATGGCTAAGTGAGGATGTTCTGCAAAGCAGGTGTGAATGTAGGGAATGGCAGCATCAACTAAGGTAGTATCCGGATTGATTAACCAAACAATGCTGTGAGGATCGCGCTCATAAATCCAGTTTAATCCTAAATTACAACCCCCTCCAAAGCCTAAGTTTTCAGGTGCACTCAGCAGGGTTAAGTTGGGATAGATTGGGGTTAGGGGTTGAAGGGTTAGATCGTCTGGAGAATTGTTGACGATCAGGATATGCAGGTTCGCTAAATCTGGTGCTGGAATGGACTTAAGGAGTAATTGAATTAAGTTGGTAGAGTAATAATTAACGATTAACAGGTATAGCATTTTGAATTGATTGGTGCATCAACAAGATTTTGCCCTCTCCCTATATCCCTCTCTCCCCATCCCCCTATCCCCCCATCACAGCGCGAAGCGCTATATTGCATAGGGAATTAGGGAAACTGGCGATCGCGCACCTCCTGACTAAAGGTTTTTACTGCTTCGGTAATCGTCTCGTGGAGATTAGCATAGACTTTAGCAAAAGGCGGTTGCCAACTGGAGAGTCCTAAAACGTCGCTGGTGACTAACACTTGGCCATCACAATGGGGCCCTGCACCAATACCAATGGTGGGGATAGGAAGGGTTTCAGTAATTTTTTGGGCTAGATCGTGGGTGATATTTTCCAGGATAATAGTAAAAGCTCCGGCTTCCGAAAGAGCGATCGCCTCGTGTAAAATGCGATCGCCTTCTACTTGTGCTTTTCCCTGTCTGCGATAACCCTGTCGATGCACGGACTGAGGCGTTACCCCCACATGACCGACGACCGGAATACCGCTTAAACTTAAACGATGGACAATCTCGATCATTTCCGGATAGCCCCCCTCTAGTTTCACCGCCCCCGCTTGAGTTTCCTTCAACACTCGACCCGCCGATCTTAAAGCCTGAATGGGGCCTTCTTGATAACTCATAAAGGGGAGATCGCACACTACCAACGCTTCTTTCACCCCTCGACAGACCGCTTGGGTATGATGAATCATCTGATCCAAGGTTACCGGTAGGGTTGTGGGATGACCTAACGCTACCATGGCCAAAGAATCTCCGACTAAAATCAGATCGACCCCAGCCTTATCCAGCAGTTGAGCAAACGGATAATCCCAGGCTGTGAGCATCACCAGAGGATGACCTTGACGCTTGCGTTTCACTAATTGGCTGGTTGCGATCGCCATTTGCCATTACCCTTATGTCACAATTAAAGAAATGAATCCTGGGCTAGTTTATGGAGTTTCCCCAGAAGCCCTTCTTATTTTAGAAGTTTTTGTCCCTCCTGGGAAAAATGGTTGGCTTTATTGTCTTCCAATTCTAAAAAAAAACTTAATTTTCTGGGAAAATCATGTAATTGTCCGGGGAAGTGTGTAGTTACCTATAAAAGACCTTTCCGTACTGTCACGTAGCTGTCACGGGATACGTGATAGGCCAAGGGTTAGTAGGGTCGATAAATTTCAGTGGTGTTTCTTTTGCTTGGTGGACATCTACCTATGTTTGACTTCCTTCCTTTCTCGTTAAGTTTATGCCGACGGTGTATGGAGATCGCCACGATTACCTCTCTAGTTGGTTTATGCTTAAATTGGGATGTATCGGTGGCGATCGCTCAAAGCTCTTCAGAAAGCGCACAAATTGTCTATGTTCCTCAACTACAAGACTGGGAAGACCCACCCCCTGGTCTCCCCAGTCGCCGTGAAAGCGCCGGAAGTCGTACAGGCTGCACGATGAAAGACGAGACGGGTGGAGAATACCAAGCCTTAAGCTCAATTATGCCCAGACATAGCTTTGGGTTGACAACCCAAGCTTCTCCTACCCTTTATTTCTATGTTCCTCCCAATCAATCAGAAGTGGTAGAGTTTGCTTTGGAGGACGAAACGGGTAATGAAGTTTATAAAGTAGAGTTGAGTTTGAAACAACAGTCTGGATTAGTCGCCGTTAATCTTGCTGACTTACCGAATTCACCAAGCTTAGAGGTCAACCAGGTTTATGTTGGCTATTTTCAATTGAACTGCAATGGACAATGGTTAGATCATGTGGCAACAGGAATCAAACGCATTCCGTTAGAGCCAATGCACCAAGAACAATTAACACAAGGGGCGATCGCCGATCAAATTAGATTTTATATCCAAAATGGAATATGGTATGACCTCCTACAAACCCTGATCGAAGCTTATCCGCATAACCCAAATATTCCTCTGAATTTAAATACCCTATTTTCCACTCAGGCAATTGAACTTGAACATCTACTACCCGTGATTAACCCTTCCCAGCCCATTATCCTCATATCCATTAAAAATTAAAAAGAAGTCAAGGAATATAGTGCAAAGCGCTAGGGAATAGGGAATGGGATTATGCCTCGACACGAGAATAGCACGGGAGTAGGTCACGCCCTGTAACTTTAGTTCGGGGCGCAAAAGCGACACTATCCGCTTTAGCTGCCGTAAAACCGTGTTACAATTGACAGGTGAGTAAAGGTAAACGCCTACGTGATGAGGCACTTCTAGTAGTGGAGAAATCCCACCAACCGAAAGCACATATTGAACTGTGGCTCCGAGTTGGAAGTAATGGCAGAATGCTGAACGTACCGAACTGGCTGAGTGGTCGTACCTGAGAAAGCAATCAAAAGGTGAAAAGTAGCGGGAACCATCGAGATTAATCTGATGGAACTCAGTAGGGGCGCTTTGACAACGCCTTTAAGAATCGGATTTTGGGCTACTTAAGAATCTGTGCGTCTTTAGATCACAGAGTGTCAAAATTGATCAACAATGATTGAATATCAACCTCCCTTCTACTTCAACGATGGTTTAATCCAAACCCTGGTTGTAGACTACTGGTATGGAAAAACATGGAAAAAATGGGGCGATCGCGCTTCTTGGTTAAGCCATCTCCCCCAAGTTCCTTGGCAAGAACAGATTTTCACAGGTGCTGAAGGCGTTCCCCTTTGGGGAATATGGAGTTGTCCCACCGATGCTCAAGGGACAATCATCTTCAATACGGGAATCGATGGCATTGTTAAGAATGAGTGGTACGCTCATTTATTCGCTCGCAAAGCTTATCAGCGTAATTTTGCCATTCTTCTCTACGATTGGCGAGGTCACGGAAAAACTGCCCAACTTTCCCCCGTCCCCTCCTCCTACGGTTGGCGAGAAGGACAAGACCAAGTTCATCTGGCAGAACAACTGACAAAACTCGGTTGTCCTACTCCAGTAATTCTCACCGGTGCATCGATGGGGGGACAATTAGCGTTATGGGGATTAAATGCAGCCATCGAAACCCGTTGTTCTCTCATCTGCGGCGGAGCGACTCTCTCTACAAATCTCGAATCTAACCTTTCTCTAGCCCATTTACGAACCACGTTCATGGGTCGAAAAATTGAGCAGCGTTTTGTGCGAAAATTTTGCGCCGAAGCCGAAAAACGGCGAGAACTCTTTCCCCAGACGTTAAAACCGGGTGCTGTGGAACGGATGACTTCAGTTGATCGGTCCGATCGCGAAATGGTCATCGACTACTACGGTTTTAACAGCATCGAAGACTATTATTACCAAACCAGCGCCCTGTACTTTTTGGATCGCTTAACCCTTCCCTACTTAATTATTTATGCCGAAGACGATCCCCTATTCGATCCGCAAATCATCCCGCAGATGAAAGAGCGCATGGCTCAAAATTCCCATGCTCATTTGATTCTGACAAAAAAAGGCGGTCATATCAGTCACATTAACAAACCCAACTATTCAGAAGATCGATTTTGGGGGATGAATCGATTACTAGAGTTTTGCGCAGTGCTACTTGAGAGCTATTCTTCGTCGATATTCTGATTAACTATAAAAAGGCTCCCACCCTTTGGATGTTAGTCAAGTGGCGAGATTACCTCATATCCTTCATAACTGTTCATTCTAATGTCTACCGAAGAATTACTAAAACAAGGCTTTACCTATCACCAACAGGGACAATATGCCCAAGCAGAGGAGGTTTATGGGCATATTGTGCGGCAGGAACCAGAAAATACAAATGTGCTGTGTTTATTGGGAATGGTGGCGCGGGGACAGGGAAAATTAGAGGAGGCGATCGCCCATTACGAAAGCGCGATCGCCCTTAAACCCGACTTTATTGAGGCGCGGTTTAACTTAGGTAACGCTCTGAGTGCAAGTGAACGCACAGAAGAGGCGATCGCCTGTTATCAGCGCCTCTTAGAGCTACAACCGAATCATGCGGGGGCTTACAGTAATCTGGGTTTACTCTACCATCAGCAAAATCAGATTGCAGAAGCGAAACAGGCTTTGCAACAGGCGATCGCGATCGATCCCAATCAGGTAGAAAGTTTCTATAATCTGGGTAATCTGTACAAAGCTGAACAAGAGTGCGATCGCGCCATTGCCTATTACCAGCAAGCCTTAAATCTGAATCCTAACTTTCCCCAAGCTCTGCTGAACCTGGGAAATACGCTACAACAGCAAGAAAAGGGGACAGGAATTAACGTTAAGCGTTGTCAAGAGGCGATCGCCTATTATCAGCGTGCCATCGAAGTTAATCCCAACTACACCGAAGCTTATTATACCCTCGGCCATGCCCTCATCCAACAGGGTCATATCGCCGAAGCCATCCTTGCATATCAGAAGGGCTTAAAAATCGACCCCGAAGAACCCAAAGCCCATACCGGACTGGCGTTTGCTCTGCTTAGTCTCGGTTTTCTCGAACAAGGGTTTAGTGAATATGAATGGCGCTGGAAAACCGAAGAATTCACCGCAGGCAACCTGACTCAACCCTCTTGGAATGGTGAACCTCTAGGTGGTAAAACCCTGATGCTCTATGGCGAACAAGGCTTAGGGGATATGATACAAATGATCCGTTATCTCCCTTGGGTAAAAGAACAGGGAGCCAAGATTATCCTCGAATGTCGCCAACCTCTAAAGCGTCTGTTTGCCACCTTGCCCCACGTTGAGCAAATTGTTACCAGGGAAGAGACATTACCCACCTTTAATGAACATGCTTCCTTAATGAGTTTACCTCACTTAAGCAAAACATCCTTAAACACCATTCCTGCCCCGCTGCCCTTTGCTTTACCCGATCTTCCCGAAAATTTGATCCTCCCGGAAAGCACAGCTAAATTGAAACTGGGGTTAGCATGGCAAGGCAATATAGAACATCCTAATAATTATCTGCGATCGTGTTCATTTTCTGACGTATTGCCCCTGTTTAATTGCGACAATGTATGCTTTTATAGCCTCCAAAAAGACCTCTCTGAAGGCGATCGCCAGCAACTACAGCAAACCCCTATCCAAGTCTTTAACCCAGACTGTGATGACTTTCTCGATACCGCCCATATTATCCGGCAACTGGATCTAGTGATTACGGTAGATACGGCGATCGCTCACTTATCCGCAACATTAGGCAAGCCTACATGGATACTTTTACACTTTAGCTGTGATTGGCGGTGGATGTTCCTGCGGGTTGACAGTCCCTGGTATCCTACCGTTCGCTTATTCCGCCAGACTCAACCTGGAGATTGGTTCACTGTCATGGTTCAAGTACAACAAGCCCTAGTATCACTTCAAAATTAAACTTGTAGAGTACCTTTATTAATTGACCATAGAGTAAAAATAGATCTCACGCAAGCGGAAACTGCTGTATCAAGCAGCAAAAGAAAGTGGCAAATTAATCTTAAAACAAGTACCCATCCCTGGATTTGATGTACACTCGAACTCTCCGTGATGTTCTTGAACAATAATTTGATAGGCAGTAGTCAAACCCAATCCAGTTCCCTGACCAATGGGTTTAGTACTAAAAAAAGGATCGAAAATCTTACTCCTGATCTCATCAGGAATTCCCAAACCATTATCCTGAATCAGAATAACCACTCTATCGTGAGAATCACTCTTTGTTTCTATCTGAATTTCTCCTATAAAATTCGGCTCAAATTTCTACCGTTCAACCACGGCATCAATGGCATTTTCTAATATATTCACCAGAGCTTGATTGATCTGTCCTGGATAGCATTCCACTGGCGAATTTTCGTCGAACTTCTGAATCACTTGAATCATCCCTGTTCCAAACAAGGGCAATAAAGAATTGGAAAGTAAACTCAGGGTATTCTTTATAGCTTTATTTAAGTCAATCAATTTACAACCCTGTTCATCTAAACGGGAAAAATCACTCAAAGATAACACGATTCTTCTAATTCGATCTGCCCCTGTTTTCATCGAGTCGAGTAGCTGGACAAAATCTTCTTGGATAAACTCTAAATCGAGCGATTCGATTTGATTGGCAATTACAGGAACAGGTTCAGGATAATGTAACTGGTATAGTTTAATTAAATTGAGCAAATCATGAACGTATTGAAAGCTAGACTCAATATTACTATAGATAAACGTAATGGGATTATTGATTTCGTGGGCTATCCCCCCAACCATTTTACCTAAAGCGGCCATTTTTTCAGATTGCACCAGTTGAGATTGGGTATTTTTCAATTGTCCTAACATTTGCTGTAAATTGTCTGCTTTTTCCCGTTCTTTTTTCTCGGAATCCCGCAAGGCAGATTCTATCCGGGTACGAGCTTCAATTTCTGCTGCTAGATTCTGATTAATCTGGTTCAGTTCTTGGATACGTTCTTGAACTCGCTGTTCTAAATTTCCGTTAGCAATTCTGAGTTCATGTTCAGCTTGTTGACGCAGATCTATTTCTTCTTGCAATTGGTGATTTATAAGGGCTAGTTCTTCGGGCGTTCTGAGGGATAAAAACTGAGGAATTAAAGTCACCATGGCAGCAGCCGTATAACCAGAAACTAAGGCAGTAGCCGCTTGCTCAATACCAGAGATCCAGTAATTGGGATACCACAGGGTCCAAACCTCAAGTAAATGACCGATTCCACAAAGAATCATAAAAGCACTAAATAGAATAAATATATTTAAGAATGGAACATCTTGACGTTTATATACTGAGTAAACAAGAATTATGGCAATAGACAAGTAAGCTAAAGTAATTAGAGCATCACTGGTAACATGAAGACTCACTAGGGGAGTTGGCCACAGATAACAGTTACCATGAGGCATATAAGCTAAATTGGAAGAAAAAAGAGAGGCGATCATAGTCTGTTGGTTCGTACAACTTCAAACCTCAAATAGACATCTTACAGGATTGCGATCGCCAGTAATGTATCCCCAAAAACACATATACAGATATAAGTTTTACTCCTTTAGGGTGAGCAGGAGAATAAGTTGTATTCTGCAATTTCTACTGTTAGACTCTGCCCACCCTACAATGTCGTTGTTGACTTAAATACCAGCGTGACCTAAAGCCATGGCAGTAACTAGCATTCCTAGAACGAGGAAAGGTTGGGCGCTGGCTTGGTATTTGACATCATTTTCCAGAGGATTTCGGAGGAAATACATATCTTGGAATGTGATTTGGGGAATCACAAATAGGAGCAGAATGGTGGCATAGAAATTTTCGTGAATGCTGATGAGATATGCTGCAACTCCAGCTTGGAAGATATCAATCATCAGTACACAAATCCAGGCTGCTGTACCAATTCCGAACATGACGGGCAGGGATTTTAATCCCAGTTTTTTGTCCCCTTCTACGCTCTTAAAGTCGTTGACGATCGCAATCCCCAACCCCGAAAGGCTGTAAAATAGGGTCAAGATGGCGATTGTCCAATTCATTTGCCCAAACAGGGCATGACCTGCCCACCAGGGAAAGGCGATATAACTGGCACCGAGAGCATAATTACCGAGCCAACCATTTTGCTTGAGTTTCAGGGGGGGCGCAGAATAGATATAAGAAATATAGCTGCCAAAAACGGCGATCGCTGTAATCACCTTGACTTCATGACCCGCCCAAACATCCAAACCATAGGCCAAGAATATCCCGGCAAATAATAAGATCCAAATCTGAGCTTCTACCTGGTCTGTGGAAATGGCTCCAGAGGGAATGGGTCGATAGGGTTCATTAATGGCATCAATTTCCGCATCATAATAATCATTCATGGTTTGGGTATAGCCCACCATCAATGGCCCTGACAGCAGCATACAAGCCGCCGCCATCAACACATTCTCTACTGTCCAAGTAAAGCCTCCCGAAGAGACAGCCCCACAGAGAACCCCCCAAATCAGAGGAATCCAAGTAATCGGTTTCATCAACTGGAGGCGAATTTTCCAAATGTTCGTTTCTTTCGTTTCTGCGCCCTTCATCCCCAGCATTTGCCGAGTTTGGGCACTGGCGCTAGGGGGACTACTGCTGGTGCTACTGCGTTGCCGTCGTCGGGAAGATGTAGATTGAGATGCCGTTTCGTCGTTACTCATAGCCTGGTTCTCCTCAAATGGGGGGGTTACAATTCCTCTTAAAATGAAATGTTCAGATAGCGGTCTTGGAACTTTGCGCCTTTTACGGGTTTACCACTTAATGCCGGAGGGAGCAAAATATTGCGCCGTTGGTCGCCAGCTTCAATGGTAATTTCTGGCCCGTATTGGGTGAGTTTGACCTGTTTCTTATCAAATCCAGGCAAAAATAAACGGACACTCTTTTGAGCCACATCAAGCGTGATGGGTTTCGGGGCACGGGTTGCTTCGGTAAAATCCGGTAGCGCCTTTTGCAGCACTTGCCAATTTCTACTTTTCTCAAAGGGTACAATGCTAATACTCAATGGCTCAAATTGAGCCGTAGCGGTGCTAACATCGATCGCCTCATGATCGAAGGTATCGTACAATTCTTGAAAGCTATTGGCGGCTTCGGCGGCCTGGGTATCGTGAATGACGGACTTATTCAAAATCACGCCTCCCACCGTGACTCCCACTTGCTGGGCACTCCCCCACAAATCCATGGCCTTCGCTAATGCTGTTTTATCCCCTGTGGTCACTAAATAGGCTGCCACTCGATTGGGATTCGTAATGGCTGCTTTGCCTGCATCCAGGGTTGAATTGGCTTCTTGAGTCGGAGCAGCAAAATTATCCTTAGACAGGTCTACATTCAAAACGGCGCTACTAATGGGCCCCAGAAACGGCGATAGGGCTTGGCCCACGTCTGAGTTTACAATCACATCCCGGAACCGACGGATATACCAACTCATGATTTCCGGTGTTCCCAACATTCTCAGGGTTTCGCGATCGCCATCTCCATCATATACAATCACATCATATTTTCCGCTTTGGTCATAATCCCGCAGAGCATACAAAGCCAACGCCCCATCCATTCCCGGTAATAACCCCAACTCTTGACCAAAAACTTCCTTAAAAAACGGCTTTTGTAAATACTGCGCTTCCAGTTGCTTCACATCTTCCCAACTGCGCTCTAATAAGGCAGCGCTTCGGAGATTAACCGCCTCCAGATTCGATTCAATGACCCCAGGAGTCCCTTCTTCCACCTGGCCCAACATCAATCCAATCACTGAAGGCGGTTCAGACAGGGCTAACAGCACCCGCTTCCCCGTACTAGCCATATGTTTAGCCGTGGCAATGGCCAAGGTTGTTTTACCCGTGCCACCCTTACCCAAAAATGTCAGAATCAGAGCCATGTCTGTTAATTATTCACAATCACGCTGTTGTCCCAGTTTAGCGCTTTCATGGGTTCTCAGTGACCAAGGGCCAAACCAATGGTCACTGTTGGTTATGAATTAAAGGGTCTTATTGTGCTACTAGCTCTTCTTCAAAGAACCAAGTTGAAAATTGACCGCTAAACTCAACCACAAAACCGACACCCGATCCATCGACCATTTTATAGCCGGTGATTGTCCCTACAGGGTTCTGCTTGATTTTGTCTACCAGATTAGCAGGGATGCGATCGATTAAACCTTTTACTTTTACCTTCTGACCAATATCCATTTATTCCATCTATACTATTCATGTTCTCCAATTCCACAGTGTATAGCAATGGGGGATCGTTAGCTGCATCTTTATTCGGACTTGGCTCTAGCTGGATTACCGAGACCTTAACGCGAGTAAGAATATCTTGGCCGCCGGGCTGGCGGTGTCAGTCTGTGGAGAGAGTGTAAGACCAGAGCAGAGTAAATCTGTGAAGGCAACTGCATTGAAGCAGAAACCTAAGTTGTGAGGCTCAGGAATCCCCTCGGCTTTAACCAGGGGAGGATGTCAACAGCTTAGATGTACGCTTGCTGACCGTTGCAGAGTACCACTGGTCTCTTAGGATCGATAATAGGGTTAGAATTGCCAGCCTAAACCATGACAAAGGAACAGTCAGAACTCCCGAATTCAGAAGAACAGCAGTCGGAAAAGGAAGAGAAGGAAGCCCCCGATAACTCCTCTGCTCGCCTATGGATTCGAGGGTCATTGTTGACGTTTGTGCGATGGATGCCATTACTGGGGAGTAGTGGTGCATTCATTGCCTTTCTCTCGCAACAAGAGTGGTTTATGGCGTTGCTACTCTTTCCGGTAAATGCGGTTACAGGAATTTGGGCCGCTTATTCTAAGAGCTTTTTGAGAACTCTAGCCGAGATCTATGAAGAAAGAGGCAAGGAAGATGCAAAAAATTTAATTGCAGGGATGGATCGGCTCAATAAAAATATTCAAGAGGCGATACAATGGCAGTTAGCAGGAGTCGATGATAAATACTTAACGTTGCAAGGAAATACCTGCCGCGCCTTTAAGATGGAAGGGTTTAAGACGGGTTTGAATGTTTTTACTCCATTATTAAATGAAGTCTTTGTCCCCTTGGGTTTAAGCAATGCTTTTATTCAGAATTTAGCAGGAGAATCGTTGCCCCTTGCACCCGGAATGAGATGGAATAGAGAGAAACTCAAATCCTTAGAAGAAAAAGGTTTGCAGATTTGGGATCTTTTAAGGCAAGCTGATAAATTTGAAGCCTATCGCCGGTTAGCGATTATTTCCTGGGGAGGCTATGGAAAAACAACCCTATTGAAGCACATTACGTATATTTATACTCAGAAGAAAGAAGAGAAGTATAGAGCGCCTAAACTATTGCCTGTTCTATTATTACTGCGTCAATGGCAGAATATTATTATTAATGAAAGTGGCTTAAATTTACCTCAATTAATTGAAGAGCATCATATTCCTCAGCTTCCTGGTTATGACCATTTAACGCTACCCCCGAATTGGGCTAGAAACCATCTGCGAAACGGTAAACTGTTAGTCATGATTGATGGGTTCGATGAAGTCAAGGAAGACCATCGTACTGTGGTCAGTGAATGGATTGGAAAAGAAATGAATAAGTATCCACACGCTTATTTTATTTTAACCTCCCGTCCATCCGGATATCAGTCATTTTCCTCTGAATATAAACTGAACGCTGAGTTGTTTATTCAGCCGTTTAATCGCCATCAACAAGAGAGATTTATTCAGAATTGGTATGGGTGTCAGGAGAGATATTCTAACGGGGGAAGGGAAACTCCAGACGTAAAAGCTGAAGCCATAGCAAACGCCAATAATTTATTGCAGCAGTTAGTGCAACGTCCGGAACTGGATGACTTAGCCAAAATTCCGCTCTTGTTAAATTTAATTGTGAATGTTCATCGCTCTTATCATGGCAAAGAATTGCCCAAAAAGCGGAGCAATTTATATCGAAAGGTAGTCGATTTACAATTGGTCGATCGCCCTTTGGCGAGAAATATTGAGTTACCATTGCCTGCTGATGAAGCAGAGCAGGTTTTACAGGGATTGGCTTTGTATATGGTGCGAGAAAATCAGCCGGAAATCAGTTATCCGTTATTATATGATTGTATTAAAGACGCAGTGCAATCTTTTGATCATTCAGTCCATGTGAAGGCATTAATTAAACAAGTCGTTGAAGTGAGCGAATTACTGGTAAAACGGGATGATGATTACCAGTTTGCTCATTTAAGTTTTCAGGGTTATCTAGCGGCTAAGGAAATCATTCGCACGAAACAAGAGGAGTTGTTAATCCAAAATTGGCAAGAGTCTTGGTGGCGAGAAACAATACTGTTGTATGCCGCACAAGTTAATCCCAATCAGTTCTTGAAAGCGTTAATTAATATAGGGACATCAGAGGCTGTGGCTTTGGCTTATGATTGTATCCAAGAAACCCCTCGTAAAGTCGATCTGGAAATAGAAAAAGAGTTGCAAGAACTAGAAACTAGTGTTAATCATTTATTGTTTCAAGACTTGGAACGTTATCTGAGCAATGGAGAATGGCAAAAGGCAGATGAGGAAACAACCCGTTTAATGTTGCAGTTAGGGGATGATGAAGATAAAGGCTATTTGAATGAAGATGATTTACGCAAGTTTCCTCGCGATGAGTTACAAAGGATAGATGAGCTATGGGTGAAGCATAGCAATGGGCATTTTGGCTTTAGCGTGCAAAAGCAAATTTGGCTTGACTTGGGAGGAAAATTAGACGATTATGATTACGATACGTTTGTAAAGCTCGGCGATTACGTCGGTTGGAGAAATAAGAAAGGTTGGGTGGATTATCGAGGAGAATTCACTTTTAATAAAAATGCACTACAAGGACACCTTCCGGGGAGTTGGGTGGTGAAGTTGTATGAGATAGATTGTAAGTACTCTTTTCTCTTCTCTAGACTCTAGCACATAAGGGATTCACAGAAAAATAAAGATTTATTATTAAAGGATTAAACACGGTATGTTCAGGCTTTTAGTATTTCATTACCTGTTGTAAAAAAAATACTTCATTCAGCACGAAAGTTCCATCAAAATAGTTCTTTCTTGCCCAAAATAACCATTAAAAAGTATCCCATATTACCTAATTCAGGCTAAAACCCTCATTTAGACTTAAACTTATATTTACAGATCGCTCTTTTAAGAATATAGAGTAATACCTGGCGGCATTCTAAGCGAGTTAACCGAAACTCCTGATTATTGCAACGAACGGTAATATGGTAAGAGAACATAATTGTACAAGTTATATCAAGTCCGTGGAATTAATTACAATAGGTCATTGTGAATGAAACACACTGGAGTGAAGCAGTCTCGTCTGTCTCCAAATCTCGGCGATTGCTTCCCTGCGGTCGCAATGACAAGGGTTTAATGGGACTTGATATTACCCATTTGGCGCAAAATCTTATAGCGCTTTGTGCTAGGGAATAGGATTGTGGTACATGGCTTTGGGGATTCGCTGTTGTACTCCATAACATCGCAAAGCGCTGTATCATTTCCATCTGGGGAATACGATTATATCCCTCTTCTGTCATTTTCGGAGATCGCTGAATCCCCTATACGGTGTTCCCCGTTTGACAGACAGAGGGATATTGTTGGTGTATTTTCCTAACCAGAAGATTAGACCTCCTGCATAATTGGGCAGACAATGAATAGTCATGCAAGAATCCTCTATGCTGACACCTATTCCCTATTCCCTAACTTCTGCAAGAAGTCTACTCATGATGTGGTGAGTGAAGTATAAGTATAGGGTTTAGCGATGTTCACTTGGAATAAGATCCGCAGTCCTAATCGTTCAAACCAGGGCATTCCTAAACCCCATCTCATTTTCACCATAAAGTAGTATTCCAGCAGTTCCTTACCCCAAACCACCCAACGGCCTTTGAGAGCATAGGAATTTTGAGGCTCTTCTAAACTGGGATCGGGCAGTACCGGAATCGCCACATAGACAATGCCGGTCTCTCCATATTCCGCTAAACAAACCGATTCTAGGGTCGGACGCTGGAAGGAGGCAGAAAGCGCTCCACTAGCTACGGCGATATTGTGAGCTACAGCAACGGCCATCGCTTCAGTCATAGCTCCACTTTTGGGTAAACCAATGGGAATGGGAGTTTTATCGGGTTGGTCGAGAGCCACTGCCACTCCTAGGGCATAAATAGAGGGAAAATCCCGATGGCGATAAGTGGGATTTACGGGAATAAAGCCTTTGGCGTTTGCAACATCTGGCAGTTGTTGCAGGAATTTAGCTCCTCGGAAGGACGGTAAAATCATGGAGTAGCTAAAGGGGAGTTGTTGACCGGTTTTGAGGGTAATTTTGTCTGGGGTAATGGCTGTAATTTCGGCATTGGTAAAGGTTTCTATCCCTCGTTCTTTGAGGAGTTCGCTGGTGTATTCTTTGGCATTTTTGACATCACTTACGCCTAAGTGGCCGATGTAGGGTTCTGGGGTAACGTAGGTGAGGGTGACTCGATCTCGTAATCCTCGACGGCGTAATTCTGAATCTGCCATCAGTAGAAATTCGTAGGCAGGGCCAAAACAACCGGCTCCAGGGGCTGCTCCGACGACTAGGGGGCCAGGATTTTCCAGGTATTTTACCCAGGCTTCCCGCGCATGGATGGCGTGATCTGGGGTACAAACGGATTGGGTATAACCGCCATGGGGGCCGAGTCCAGGGATTGCGTCAAAGGCAAAGGAGGCTCCGGTGGCGATCGCTACATAGTCATAGTTGACAGTTTCTCCCCCTTCTACGGTAATGGTTTGGGTATGGGGGTTGAGAGCGGTGACTTTGTGGTTAATCCATTCAATTCCCAAACGTTTGAGGTGGGGTTCGAGATCGATTTGAATCGATTCTAACGAGGCCATACCTAGGGTGACTCGAATTAATCCAGGGATAAAGGTGAAATGGGAGTGATCGCTAATGAGGATGAGGCGATCGCTCTTAGGCAGTAAGCTGCGTAATTCATGTACTGCTGGAAGTCCACCTAAACCTGCCCCAATTACTACAACGTTTGTCATCGTTTTTTCTCCAAAGCTTGCCTATCTACTGAACTGTGCCCCCCCAACAAGAGGCGAGTTAATAAAAATCTAATATTAATATAACTATATGGTGATCTTATGAAAAATGCAAGGTTTCCTAATCATTACCCTGTAGTTTCAGTCTGTAGGAGTGGAAGGGTTAACCCAAAAAGCCTAAAAAAAAGATTGTATTTTGCACGTATGAGTACATATAGCTGACATAAACGCTTGACAACTAAATAGCGATATTATAGACTTAAGAAAGGAGGGACAACGGAGACAACCGCCCTGACCACTGAAACAGAAGACAGAGGATTATGAATTACCACTTTAGTATTGTTTTAAATACAACCCTGGAAGAGGCGATCGCCCAAGTCACCGATGCCCTAAAACAAGAAGGATTTGGGATTTTAACCGAAATCAATGTCCAAAACGCCTTCGCCAAACATGGTATAGATTTTCATGACTATCGGATTCTCGGTGCGTGTCATCCCCAACTTGCCCATCGTGCCCTGCAAGCCGATGACAAAGCGGGAACCCTCTTTCCTTGCAATGTTGTAGTGCAAGAGAGGGGAGAAGGAGCGGTTGAAGTCTCTGCGGTTAACCCCTTGGGAATGCTCAAAGCAGTTGAACATCCTAATGTCCAAGCTATGGCTGAAGAAGCCAGTCAGAAAATGGAAGCCGTTATTCGCTCTCTGAAAACGCCAGTGTTAACTGCATAGCAGTGAAAATGGGCACTTTTAAGGGAAAAAATACCCATTACTAACATGAAGCGCTATAACTTGCACAGTCAAAACCACCCAGTTCTGGAAGATTAAATCTTTCCTCCAATTTAGGTCACCGTCTCCCCAATGGAATGATATGGAAATTGGGGAGAATTCTTGATACACTGCCCTAATTTTAATTGAATCAATTATGTGGAAAATACTATCATTCTTACAGAAAAACTTAACTTGGTCAATTCCTATTTTTATGCTCTTAGGAGTTGTCTTTGGCATCGTTGCTAATCCATCGGGGCTTAAATCGCTCATCATTCCCCTAACCTTCTTAATGGTCTATCCGATGATGATCAACTTGCAAATGAAGAAAGTGATCTCCGGGGGAGACTATAAAGTTCAAGTTATTACCCAACTGATTAACTTTGGGATCATTCCCTTTTTTGCTTTTGGCGTGGGGAAACTATTTTTTGATGAGCAACCCCTAATCTTGTTGGGCTTACTGCTCACCTCCCTATTACCCACCAGTGGTATGACCATTTCCTGGACCGGTTTTGCTAAGGGTAATATCAACGCGGCGATTAAGATGACAGTGATTGGCTTAATCGTTGGCTCTATTGCGACTCCCTTTTATGCCAAATACCTGATGGGAACTGTGATTGAGATTCCCCTGGTTAGTATTTTTAAACAAATTATCATTATTGTCTTTTTACCGATGATTTTAGGCCAGGTGACTCAATTTCTGCTGATTCGGCAAGTGGGAATGGACAAATATCAGAAAAACCTGAAGAAAAAATTTCCTGTATTCTCCACATTGGGAGTATTAGGGATTGTGTTTGTCGCTATGGCGCTCAAAGCTAAATCGATTTTAGCTAATCCCGTAATGCTGCTCTCCTTGTTAGCGCCTTTGGTCACAATTTATGGATTTAATTTTCTGTTGAGTACCTTAATTGGTAAAGCTTTATTCGATCGCGACAATGCGATCGCCCTGGTTTATGGTACAGTGATGCGTAACCTGTCCATTGCTCTGGCGATCGCCATGACGGTGTTTGGTCAAGAAGGCTCAGAAATTGCCCTGATCATTACCATGGCTTACATTATTCAAGTACAAGCAGGTGCATGGTACGTCAAGTTTACTGACCGCATTTTTGGTAAACTCCCCACCTCAGAACCAGTTTAGACCCTTACAAACAACCATTTGATTAGGACTTACCATTACTGCGCCAAGCGTGGTGATGGTAACAGCATTTTTGATGCCATAACACCCATGTTGAAGGAATAAAACTAGGATACCAATTTCTCCACTGGTTGGGGCGATAATAATCTGTTCTCCCTGGGGACTTCGTTCGGTCTAAGGTCGAGGGTTAGAGTAACTATAGTTTACGAACTAGGGTAAAAATCAGCAATAGCGTGAGTTTAGGATAACATTGACCGCAGGAAAACGTTATAGTTGAATCAACTTCAGTAAGATAGCACCTCACGACCATGACAAACGTTCAAATTCCCTGGACATCAGCCGATTTAGAACTGTTGCCCAATAACAATAACCGCTATGAAATTATCATTGTACATGACTCACGCCCCCCATTGGAAACATCAGAAGACCATTGGTGAAATTTGCCGAATTTTAGGAAACTGGTCAAGCGAAACTCGATTGGGTGAAGTAATCTTCAATCCAGGGCTAATCTTTACTGACACCGATAATGTAATCCCCGATCTAGTTTGGATGGCGAATGAGAGGTTAAATAACTCTGTTGATGAATCGGGTCATTTTATTGCAGCTCCAGAGTTAGTGGTTGAAGTGTTATCGGAAAGTAAAACTGATGTTCGTCGGGATAAGGAAAGCAAGTTAAAATTATATTCTAATCAAGGCGTGCGGGAATATTGGATTGTAGACTGGCAATTAAAGACCGTAGAGATTTATCGACGGGAACAAGCAAAGCTGGAATTAGTGATGACATTATTAGAGGAAGATGAGATAACCTCTCCTTTGCTTCCTGGTTTTTCTGGCAACGTCAATACCTTTTTCACTTAAGCGACAGTAACCAAAATATCCCTTTATTTTGAATTCAAATCTATGCCTAAATCTCCAGTTATTAAGTCCGACGAATCTTATACATTTGCGGATTACTTTAAGCTCAACTTTGCCCCACAAGATATTCTGGCATATTTTGATGTTTCGCTACAACGAAAATCGCTAAAACTTCCAGAATATACGGGCGAATTGGATCGCCTGGAGGACTTGAAAAATCGGATTGAAGAAAGTCTCCCGCGTCTGAGTTTAACGAGCGAAATGGCGAGACGAGAGTTTCTCATTGCTCCCGTTTTAACTGACGTGATGCACTATACGGAAGCCACGCTCAATGTGGAGTATCCGGTTGCCGTGAACAATCAATTGAAAGGCTCCTTAGACTATCTGCTCCAGAATAAGCAAACCTTGTTAGTCATTGAAGCGAAAAATGAAGATTTAGAGCGCGGTTTTCTGCAATTAGCCATTGAACTAATTGCCCTAGAACAGTGGTTTGAATCCGAGCAAACAATTTTACAAGGTGCTGTTTCAACGGGTAATATCTGGCAATTTGGTCAATTTAATCGCCAATCTCGGACAGTAACTCAGGATCTCGATCTCTACCGCGTCCCTGCTGACTTGAATCATCTACTGAGAGTCTTGGTTGAGGCAATTAATTATGGATTGTAAAGCCAAACCGAGTAGTGCTAACTTTATCGATGAGATGCTACAATAAAGAATGACTGTCGTACAGTATTATTATCGTGAAAAAAGTATGACTTCAAAGATTGCGATCGCCTGTAGAGGCGGGTTCGCCAACGATTTACAATACCAACCCATAACCTCTGTAAACCCGCCCTAACCCCACCAACCAGCCAGCGATCGGGCGGGTTTACAATATTAATGTTTGAGTGGCGTAAATATGGGTGAACCCGCCCCTACAGGAACTAAAATATTGTATTCTTTAACGGGGCATAGAGATGAAACTTTTAGATGTGGTTGCCTTACTCGAAAATTTACCAGAACTGGGACTCTATCGAGGGCAAGTTGGAACCATTGTCGAACAATATGAACCTCAAGTGTTTGAAGTGGAATTTAGCGATAATGACGGGAAAGCCTATGCTATCGAGACCCTCAGTAAACATCAACTCATGGTACTGTATCACCATCCGATAAATCCTGAAAAAATAGCTATTTGAATCACCAACAAGAAGCAACTTATTTTCTACCAAGGCAACAGGTAATAAAATACTGAAAGCCTAGGAATACTCGACTAAATGGATTAATAATAAATTTTAATTTTCTTGTGAGTTCCATATTTTTTAAAATCTAAGAAAGAGATAAAAAAAGGAGTGAGTATCCCAACTCGCCGCCTTCCCCACCTAACATTATCCCCCCCCATAATCGCGGCAGATGACCTCGTTGTGAGTTTTTATTAAAAGTGAATTGATGGGGATAGGAGCAATAAGAGCCATGCTTGCGCCAACCAACATACTCTGCCAACTTTTGAAAATTCCCGTGATCATACCCTGCGAATTTACCTCCTTTGTTAAGCCAGATTTCTTTTTGAATGCTAAAACCAAACTGCTCACCGCTATACTTGACCCATAATCGATCAATTTTCTCTAGGTCTTTAGAAGGAAAGTCTATGTAGAGATCGCGGACACTATCTTTATTTTCTAACACCATAATTTGATAAAAAATAAATGTTGTTTCTTCATTTGCCTCATACCAATTCTCTTCTTGTAATAAGGTTTCTAGTCTCTCACAAAATGTCTCTTCAGAGCATTTATCTTTAGACTTTCTCAGTTCCCACTGAAATCCGCTATCTGCTTCACAGTTTGACAGAAAATGACGCATTTTCTCGAACCCTTCCCGAAATCGTTCGGGATTACCTTTCTCGGCAAACTTTAAGCGAAATATCTCTTGCCATTGCCCTTGATTTTTATTTTCTATATTTGCCCACAACTCAGTTAATGCAGCCCAAGCTTTTTGGTATAGACGATAAAGCTTGTCTGTATCTTCTGGTAGCCGGACTGCTGGAAAAATCTGGGATAAATTCTGTGAAACTCGATACTCTCGCTTGCCTTCTTTCAAGTGATGGCTCACCTCAATTAATCCAAAATTAATCGCTCGTTTAATCTGTTTTTGTTCGTCCTCTCTACTCGATAATTGTCCTTTATAGACTGCTGTTAACGCTGCCATCGGCACGTTAATTTCATAAATAGAACAAGCGCTGATAATTTTGGCTAAGGCATTGTCAACGGGTGGGTAGAGATCCCCCTCCCAAATAATGCTCCATTTCCATTTCTCTGGATGATTTTCCCATTCTGTTAATATCTCTTCGGCATTTGCTTGAGACAATACATCCTTGTTTAACATTTCCAACAAGCGAGGATTGCCAGCCGAAAGGGTGAGAGCGCGTTGCAGCAATTCTTTGTCGAGTTCTCCCGAACTAAAGTGTTCTAAACGCCGTAATTTCTTCTGAAGGTCGGCATGATGGAAACTATCCAACGGTTGAATAAAAAACTTATCTAATCCCTGCCAATCAAACTGATAGCGACAGGTGATGATAATTCGGTGTTCGGTTCCGGCACTCTCAATGGCCCAAATCAAGGCCTCCAACACTCTCGCAGCACTCGGTTGTAGCCTATACTGTTCTCCTTTTAGCTCTAAACTCCGCTCAAAGTCATCTAGTACCAGTAAAAACGGTTTTTGACGGGTGGTCAGAAATACATTTCGCAGGCGATATTTTAGCTCCTCAGTTCCCTCTCGAAGTTGTTGACGCTCTTCGGCACTTTCCAACTGGTCGCAGAGTTTATCAACTAGCCTCGGTTCGGTAATGGGTTGGCTCTTACGTCCCCAAATAATGGCTTGAGGGAAGTATGATGAAAGACGATCGCATAATCGAGCGGCGATCGCACTTTTTCCCCATCCTCCCATACCCGCGAGCATCACCCCAACTTTCCCATTATCTGGAGATTTAAGCACCCGCAAGCAATTTTGCAACTGACGACGACGACCTACAAACTCCTCGCGGGGTATCAGGGGAAGTTCTTGGGTTTGTTCATCAATAAATTTGGGCTGCACAGAAGAGGGGGGTGCAGGTTCCCGTCGTCCCTCTTTGCTGTTGCGCTTGGTGACCAAAGCACCAGGAAGCGTGGAGGTATACAACCGCAATAAATGCCATTGCTTCCCGCAAACTTTGCTTGATTTCGTCTCTCCTTTGGTAATACTTCCCGGTTTCAAGAGAAGTTGATAGGTTCGACCCAAAGCCTCTACTAATGTTTGACCTGTTGAAAGTTCCCCATAGAGAATCGCTGCTGCGGCTGAAGCGTCCGCATCGTTAACCCGGTTTCCCCACCCCAAAACCGCCATTACTCCATCTTGAACCAACGCTTCAGCCATGGAAAATACGGTCTGCTCATTAGAATATCCGGTTTGGCAACCCGACAAAAATACCAACGGAGAATGGTTATAGGGCAAAATATCAGCAATATCCCGACTATCACAATCTCGACGGTCTCCATACTCATCTTCCGTGAGAAAATAAGGCCTTTCATCGGTAATCGTTGCATGACCGGTCAAATGAACTACATCAAAGGGGTCGCTCTCGGCATCAATCAACTCTTGCAACTCGTCGAGACAACCACTTTCCTCCACCACCAAGCGCAGGTCTTTAGCCATCCCTTTCGTTGCCGTTAAAATTTGTCCCTCTTCTGCCTCAAAATCCAGCACTGGCTGAAAATTCCGTGGCGACGAAGACATAAACAGCAGATTCAAAAAGCCGGGTTTGGGGTCTTCTTCGACTCGGAGTTGGTCGTGTTCTTGTACCCAACGCACTGGGACAATGGGAGGTCGGTATTCCACCAAGAATCGTTTCCCGTTATGCAAAACTTCCCAAGGCAAATTCGCTAACCTCCCGGATGTGGAAATGGCCAGAACAATTTGCCTTCCGCGACTGTTCCGAGGCGGTTTATCGAGAGCTGATTGTAAAAACCGCTCTCCCCCATCCAACCAGTTAAACAGCCGTTGCCCTATTTCCTGATAGGGAGTGGGCAGTGAGGTGTAATATTCTTCCTCTGCTTGCTGATGCAATTCTTCAATCTCAGCCAAAGGCCGTATCCGTTCCTGTGCGTCATTGGGGTTATCCCAGAAGAACCGAAACCGAGCCTGATTTTCTCCCACAGGAGTCAATTCAATATGGAGAATTTGAGCCATTTGAGAATTAGCAATTCATACTTTTAGTTTACTCCAAGAGTTCTTTAATCTGCTCGACTGTAGCATCTTTGAGCAGCAAGCGGCGACCGTCATCGGTGACAATCATCACTTTTTCCAGCTTGCGTCCTGAGTCTTTCTTCTGGGATTTCTGATACCATTCGTAGAGTTGCTTGGCGATCGCCATTGTACCTCCCACAATACCCACAATAGTGGAGATCGTGGTTAAAACCTCCGCTTTCTGAGGCTCATCTACTGTTTCATAACTCCCCTCAATTCCAGCAATACTGAGCAGTTCCTCAGTTGCTACCTCTGCATCTTGACCAACAATTTCAATCTTCATGGGTCAACTTCAACTCATCTCTCTAGTTAAGTATTTTCTCTCCATTTTAGAAGCTATAGAGGAAACCTAAAGAATTCACCAGTGAAGAGTTCAATTCTATTGCTAGACTCATTAAGTACGATTTCATATACCCTACCCCCAACTCTGTGAATTCTAGTTCTTCTCCTCTTCAGCGTTTAATTCAGTATAGTGGCCCCTATCAGAATAAAGTCCGGTTGGCGATCGCCACTTCGATCCTCAACAAAATCTTCGATCTTGCCCCTCCCATCCTGATTGGGATCGCTGTGGATGTGGTGGTTAAACAAGAAAATTCGGCGATCGCCGCTTTGGGAATTACTAGCGTTTTTACCCAACTCTTACTCCTCACCCTTCTGTCTGCGCTGATTTGGGGATTGGAATCTGCGTTTCAATATGCCTATGAACGCTTGTGGCGCAATTTAGCCCAAACCATTCAACATCATCTACGTTTAGATGCCTATAGTCATTTACAAAATCTGGAAATTGCCTATTTTGAAGACCGCAGCACGGGCGAGTTAATGGCGATTCTCAATGATGATATTAACCAATTGGAGCGCTTTTTAGATGTGGGAGCCAATGAAGTAATCCAAGTGGCGACGACTGTTTTAATTATTGGCTCGATGTTTCTGATCCTAGCACCGGAAGTTGCTTGGATGACCCTTGTCCCCATGCCGTTTATTATTTGGGGTTCGATCGCCTATCAAAAATTTCTCGCTCCTCGCTATACGAAAGTGCGCCAAAATGCGGGGTTTCTCAACCATCGTTTAGCGAATAATCTCAGTGGTATTACCACAATTAAAAGTTTTACCGCCGAAGAATACGAAGTCAAGCGGGTCGGCCAAGATTCAACTGCCTATCGACGCTCGAATGAGGAGGCGATCGCCTATTCTGCGGCATTTATTCCCTTGGTGCGGATGTTAATTTTACTTGGTTTTAGCTGTATCCTACTCTATGGAGGTTTGGAGGTCACGAACGGGAATTTAGCCGTGGGAACCTACAGCACCCTAGTGTTTATGACTCAACGGTTACTTTGGCCCCTTACTCGCCTCGGAAGTACCCTGGATTTATGTCAGCGTGCCATGGCTTCAACTCGCCGGGTAATGGCATTATTAGATACGCCGATCGCCATTCATACGGGAGATATTCCCCTTGCCTTGGAGACGGTGCGCGGTGAAGTGGTGCTGAAAGAGGTCAGTTTTTCCTATCGCGATCGCCTGCCGATATTAAACCAGGTCTCTTTGACCATTCCTGCGGGCAAAACGATTGCTATTGTTGGCTCAACGGGTTCGGGAAAAAGTACCTTAGTTAAGCTCCTGTTGCGGCTCTATGAAGTTCAAAATGGTTCAATTACCTTAGATGGTCTAGAGTTGCAAACACTACAGCTAGAAGATTTGCGGCGCTGTATTGGGTTGGTCAGTCAAGATGTGTTTTTATTCCATGGAACGGTGGCAGAAAATATTGCCTATGGGACGTTTGATGCCTCTGAACCCGATATTATTGCGGCGGCAACGTTGGCAGAAGCCCACGACTTTATCATGGAACTACCGCAAAAATATGATACCATAGTTGGGGAGCGAGGTCAGAAATTATCCGGAGGACAGCGGCAAAGATTGGCGATCGCTCGTGCCATTATTAAAAATCCTCCGATTCTGATTCTGGATGAGGCCACATCTGCGGTAGATAATGAGACAGAAGCAGCCATTCAGCGATCGTTAGAGAGAATAACTCAAAATCGGACGACGATCGCGATCGCTCACCGACTTTCCACCATCCGCAACGCCCATTGTATCTACGTCATGGAGCGCGGTCAAGTTATTGAATCCGGTCGTCATGAAGCATTATTAGAACACAATGGGGTCTATGCTAGTTTATGGCACATTCAAATGGGAGAATCTATTTTAGCCCAATCCTAATTAGGTCAAACCTGGACTGCGATCGTTTATAGTCTATTAGGAGCTGGTAGCGATGGTTATTAATGGATTAAGAGTCTAATGATATGTATGGGGAATCTTGTAGAATTTCAGATAACTCAGCAATCATTTCAGGAGTACTCCAAGTCTTACTGCTAAGTTGTTGTATCCACAACAATTTTCTCTCATCTGAGGAGAGAGTTTCAAAATCTATATAATATTCGTCACCACTATCTAGTGTGTAAATACATCTTGTTGTATAATCTATTGACCAATGGATGTATTGATCATTGAACATTGTTTGCAACCTAACTAAATCGACAATAAAGCGATTTCCTTGTGTAGTAACAAACCAATCTTCAAAGTTTTGTAGTAAATATTCTTGAATCTCAGGGACACTTACATCTAGATAATTATTACACATCTCAGCAATCTTTTTGTAATCCTGAGTTTGAGCATAGGAATTACAAATTTGAATTAATTGGTTCATTTCTTCTCTATTTTCTTCCTCTTCACTCTCTTGGTTGTGTTGCTTTGAATCATATAACTCATCTTCATTAATTTCTATAAAGCAATCAGATTGAGTATCTCTTGAACATTGAATAAAATATTCAATTTCTTGTCGCCATTTTGTCCAAGTACGGACTTTACAAGCATGGTCTTGTAACTGATCAAGATTAGCACCACACTGATATGCTTCCTCCAAGAGCTTAAGGCACAGCCATTCATTGAGATAATTCAATCTTTTCCGCAGAATGCCTCGTATATAAAATAGTTTCTGGATGTAAGGCTTAGTCTTCTCTAATTTCTTTGTTTTACAAATTCCTCCAATTTTAGACCAAGCATAACTAATGCTCTTTTGAGTCACTTGGCCATTGTCATATTCTAAGTATTGTGTAGTCGCAATACGCATTGCTTCCATAATTTCATCAGCATTATGCTGTCTCAACAATTTCTTTAAACTTTTTAGTCCTTGCTCAGAAAGTTTATATGGCTCAACCAACTCTGCCCAAAACTCAGCAACTTGCTCAATCAAATAGTGATCCAGTTCAAGTAATCCCCTTTGCCAATCCATCATCATCTCAATTTGCTCACGCCGTTCTTGAAGTTCTTCCATTTGTGTGCGCTGGCGGTCGATGATGGTGGTATCTGCTAAAGTTCGATCACTTTTGCCTAAATTGCAGTCTACACAGGATGTAATAAGATTTAATAAGTCGTTAGTTCCACCTTGAGAGACTGGATTAATGTGATCTACATGAAGGGTAACATCAGGTGCTTTCTTTCCACAGTACTAGCAAGTAAATTTATCTCGTTTGAAAATCTCAAACCGAATCGACTTAGGAATAGGTTGTCGCTTAGATCCTTGATGACTCATATAGCTCTGTGCGATAAGACTCAATTTATCAAAAACTCCTGCTAGTGAGAATATTCTATTAGAGCTTTGATTTCATGATTATAACAGTTGTCAGACTTGAGCAAGTACTTCTTCTCCTGGAATCGGTTTTACTGTACCGCTTCTGATTTCATCAATGTGTTTTTGTGCTTCTTCAATCCAAAGTTCTTGAATCCTTTTCTCTACTAAAAGCACTCGGTCAGAATTCGGTAAGCTCATCGCTTCATTGAAAATTTCATCCACAGTCCGCATAACTCTATCTCTCCAAAAGTACGCTACTGCAATTTTAATCTATTTAAATTAAAGCTTGTACAATTAATTGATACATTGAGTTGACTAGAGAAAGATTCCTTAGTTTGAATAAGTTTGGGTATAGACCAGGAAAAGTATTTTCATCCACGATGATAGGATGATCTTCATGCCAAATCATATCAAAACCAATGACTTCATAAGATATCGCATGATAAGCTAAACTTGCTAACTGTTGATGTTGCTGTTTTAAATCACCTAGATCGACCTCTCCACCTATTTCATCGGAATCATAGACTTTCTGAAAAGAGCGACTTTCAAAAGAGTTACTAAAGTTAGAAAATCGACTTGATTTTTTTCTATACCCATACATGACTTCTCCATTGATAAGGGTTGTACTCAGCCAATCTTGAGGATTGTTTTCATAGTATTTTTCTAGAAGTATACCCTCATTTAAATTAATGCCTCTTTCCTGTTCTATGAATTCAATAATATCACGCAGTCTCGAAAAATCATCGATCAGCGTCACTCCTTTACCAAATGAACCTTTCCTTGGTTTAAGTAACGCATAGCCCCACTTATCTAAAATTGGCTTTGCCAAGTACAAGTTTCTATTATTTATTAATATAAAATCTGAGACTTTTACACCCTTTTGTTTTAAGGTAAGATGAGCAGTATATTTATCTAGAGCAACTTCAAAAATATAAGGATTAGGAATAACTTTTACAGTGCAAGCCAATGTTTTGAGGAGTTCTAAAACATATAAGTTACTTTTGCAAGAGATACTGTTTGGCTTTCTAACTTCACTATACCAGAAGAAGAGATCTAATTCATTCAGATTAAAGTTTTTGTAGAAGACATTTCCATTAAGAATTAATGTATTATTGAGATCTTCTACTTCTACTAAACTGACTTCCTTATTGCATTTAATCAAAGCTAAAAGTTCATCAATAACCTCATTGGGGAGCTTATTAAGACGTTTAATAGAGGGTTGCTTATCATCTCCATCCTGTGTTTTAGGCAGAAACACACCAATTTTAGTAGTCATAAATTTTGTTATTCTTTTGATTTATCATATCAAGTCCGGTTAATTGGCTATGATGCAATGCTTCACGTTGGGGAATAGGGAATAGAGAACATGCACTGTTCTACCAGAACAATGTAGGAGTGGAAACGCACTGTACATAGTTAAACTGATTACTCGGACTTGATATTATTGGATCTTGGTCTTAGAACAAGAACTAAAATTAGCACTTAAGCAACCCGTTGAATCACTCTAATCATTCAATTTACTCTGGAATATAATCATCATCAAGAATATCATCTAGCGTCAACCCTGCTTCAGGTGGAAACAATTCTGGCTCTAGTCTATACTTCCTAATAATATCCTTCCTCGCATTTCCATAACACTCAGTCCAGATCTCTATTAACAAAACTTTGAGACTAGGACTATCTTCTAATAAATATTGAATTTGTCGGCGTTGCTCCACAACGGTTTGTCGCCATCCTCTAGCGTTGTTTGCTTTTTCAGATTCCCAATACTTCAGTTTTAAGAGATGTTCGATTAAAGTAGTCAGCCTGCTTTTTAACTCCTTTTTCTCTCGTTTTCCCATGCTTTCAACTTCTTCAATCAAACTCTCAAAATCAATTCGATCGAGCCGTCTTTCTTGGAGTAACTGCACTGTTGTCTGTACCCACAAATAGAAGTCTCGATCGTAAAGTTCGGATAGATTAGAATCAGGTTTTACCTGTAACTCTGAATTCATAATCCCCCATTTCTAAGTTTGAACAGTTTGATTGGCTAGTTCTTCTAAACGGAATTGCTGATCTTGAGTGATGCACGCCTGAATTAAGTTTTCAATATTACCTTCTAACGCACTTCCCAAAACAAAGTTTTGACCCAGGCGGTGATCGGTAATCCGGTTATCTTTGTAGTTGTAGGTACGGATTTTTTCCGATCGCGAACCCGTCCCGACCTGCGATCGCCGCATATCCGTAACGGCATCCTGTTGTTCTTGCAGCTTCATTTCATACAACTTGGCTCGCAAAATTTGCATCGCCCGTTCTCGGTTTTGCAACTGCGATCGCTCTTCCGTACAAAATACCCGAATTCCCGTTGGCTTATGGAATAAGTCCACCGCCGTTTCCACTTTGTTTACATTTTGTCCACCTGCACCACCGGAACGAGCTGTACTAATCTCTACGTCCTTAGCATCAATTTCAACTTCTACCTCATCCACTTCCGGCATAATTGCCACCGTCGCCGTTGAGGTATGGACTCGTCCTCCCGTTTCCGTCACCGGAACCCGTTGCACCCGGTGAATGCCCGCTTCAAACTTGAGCTTACTATAAACCTGCTCCCCTTTCACCTCGAGGATCGCTTGCTTAAATCCACCCATCTCCGCTGGAGATTCACTCACCAGTTCTTTCTTCCATCCTTGCATCTCCAAATAGCGGGAATACATTCTTAAGAGATCTCCCGCCCAAATACTGGCCTCATCGCCCCCCGTTCCTGCACGGATTTCCAACATAATATTTTTATCATCGTTGGGGTCGCGGGGCAGCAATAAAATCGTCAACCGATGCTCTAACTGATCGATTTTCGTCTCTAACTCTTGCACTTCCAATGCAGCGATCTCTTGCAACTCGCGATCGCCGCTCGACTCCTTATAAATTTCTCTAGCTCCCATCAACTCGTCTTGAGCCTTTTTCCAGATCTCATAAGTATTCACCACTTCCTCCAGAGACGCACGAGCTTTAGCCACCCGTTGCACCTCTTCTGGATTCGTGGCAATATCTGGATCGGCTAACCGACGAGTCAATTCGTTAAATGTTTGTTCAACAGAAGTAAGTTTGTCAAGAAGATATGCTTCAGCCATTGTTCTAGTGTCCAAGATTTAGGTTGTTTACAGCAGGGGAGTGATACATGGACCGTAGGTTTAAACCCCTACAACCCACAAAGACCAATCGCAATAGCTGCTACTTCTTGTTACCTGTACTTCCCATCCAGTTATACCGTTTCTGGAATCGTTCCACCCGTCCTTCAGTGTCAATAATTTTCTGAGTTCCTGTATAAAACGGATGATTTCCAGACCAGACATCCACATGAAGTTCTGGCTGAGTCGAACCCACGGTCATTACAAACTCGCCATTACAATATACTTTAGCTTCTGGATACCATTGGGGGTGAATATCAGATTTAGGCATGATGATTACACTTTACAAAAACACTAACAACTAAGCGGGTTTAAACCCTATTATATATTGAATTGCAATTGCTTCCCTCCCACAGGAAAGGAACTTTCTCCCCTTCTCCTGCGGGAGAAGGGGTCGGGGGATGAGGGAAACCCACCCCTACCCTTACCGTTTCGAGTATTGAGGAGCTTTTCTAGCTTTGCGTAAACCATATTTTTTCCGCTCCTTTGCCCTCGGATCGCGGGTAAGATACCCTTCGCTCTTCAAAGGTTGACGATTATCTGGATCTAGCTCGCATAAAGCTCTCGCCACACCCAAACGAATCGAATCCGCTTGTCCCGTTAATCCGCCCCCTGTAACATTCACTAGAATGTCATAGTCATTTTCCAGACCCAAGGTTTCCAGAGGCGCTTTAGCTGCTGACAGATATTGGGGATTGAACTGGAGATACAAATCCCCAGGTTTGCCATTAATTTTCATCTCCCCTTGGCCGGGAACCAAGCGTACGCGAGCAATAGACGACTTTCTACGTCCGGTTCCCCAATAAACAGCCCGATCGTTTTGATTCTCAGTAGCTTGCATTAGTTATCTCCTTCTGGTACAGTTTTCAATTCTAAGACTTGGGGGGTTTGTGCCTCATGGGGATGTTTTGGCCCCGCATAAACTTTTAACTTGGTAAACAGCTTGCGTCCTAGAGCATTTTTAGGCAGCATTCCTTTCACTGCTTTTTCCAGAATACGCTCGGGAATTCGCCCTTGCAATTTGGCAAAGGTCTCAGTTTTCATTCCCCCCGGACGACCAGAATGGCGGCGATAGAGTTTTTGATCCCGCTTTTTACCCGTCACCTGGATTTTTTCAGCGTTGATAATAACCACAAAATCCCCAACATCCATATGGGGGGTAAACGTGGGTTTATTTTTGCCTCGTAAGATATTGGCCACTTCTGTCGCTAAACGGCCAAGACGCTGGCCATCAGCATCGACCACATACCATTTACGGTCGAGACTCTCTTGAGAAGGTAAGTAGGTTTTAGTCATAATGAATGGTTGGTTTTGATAGAGGGCGATTTGGTTTAACCCAATTTAAATTGGGGTTGGGTGTCAAACCAAACTTCTGGGGGAAAGGGAGGGTCTGGGTAGCCGACGCGCAGTAAGCATAAGCCTTGGGCTGGAGCTGCGTATTTGACCAAATCTCGCTGTTCCTCTTGCCACAGATGGGTGAATTCTGTGGGGGTTATTTCCGCGATACCGACTTTGACCAATAATCCCACTAGAAGCCGCATCATCCCATAGAGAAATCCATTGGCTTGGACTTCTATCGCTAGAAATGGCTCTTGGGTGGTGCATTGGGCAGTTTGAATGTCTACCCAGGAGTGGGTCCGACTCGATCCTGCCCGATGAAAGGCAGATAGGTGATGACGACCGAGTAAGGGGTCGAGGGCGGCTTGAATGCGGTTGGCATCCAGAGGTTGATAATAATAATGCCAAGTCAGGTTGCGCACAAATAGGTTGGGGTTGGCATGGGTATAGAGGGTATATCGATACCGTCGCCAAAGGGCGGAAAACCGGGCGTGCCAAGTGGGGGCAACCTGAGCAGAACCTCGAATTAGAATATCTTCGGGTAACCGACTATTGAGAATAGTTGCCCACCGTTCAGGGGGAATAGGCCCAGAGACATCGAAGTGGGCGACTTGAGCGGCTGCATGGACTCCGGTATCGGTTCGACCCGCAGCCACTACGGGAACTCGCTGGTTGGTTACCGAGGCGATCGCCGCCTCCAGTTCCTCTTGTACCGTCCGTTCGCCTTTTCCTTGCCGCTGCCAACCGTGGAAATGGGTTCCCAGGTACTGAATGACTAGAGCAATGCGTTGACGCTCATCGGTCAAGTTGTCCGAGTCTTTGAGTTGCCAACGGGATTTCATTTTTACTCCCCTGTCTTTCCCCTCGCCTAGATTTAGGGTTCGACTTAGACTAATTCAATAATCGCCATTTCTGCATTGTCCCCTCGACGAGGAACGGTGGGCAGAATGCGAGTATATCCACCTTGGCGATCGGCATAGCGATCGGGCACTTGTTCAAACAGCGCATGAACCAATTGCTTTTTCTTCAGCATATGTTCTTTGCGGTCTGGGCTGCCACTCAGGTATAGATAGCCCAAAACCTGGCGACGGGCAGCTAGAGTTCCACTTTTCGCCAGGGTAATCATTTTTTCCACTTCACTACGGACAGCTTTCGCCCGTGTTTTCGTGGTCTTAATCCGACCATGACGGATTAACTCAGTCGCTAAGGATCTCAGGAGAGCCTTACGCTGGTCAGCAGGTTTTCCCAACTTGGGGACACGACAACGATGACGCATAACACTTTTCCACGTTTCAAAGTTTAGACAAGATTTAACCCCTGGCCTCAGTTAGGATTTGGCCTTTTCATGGGGCAGAGTAATCCCTAGCCGCTGTTGCAAGGCTTCAATCACTTCTTCAGCCGATTTAGCTCCAAAGTTCTTGATCTCGAGCAAATCTTCTTGGGTGTAATCTAGTAGATCTGATACATTATTAATCTGCGCTCGTTTGAGACAGTTGTAAGCTCTCACCGATAACTGTAATTCTTCAATCGGGATCTGACTGTTGGGATCATCAGTCAGTTCTGGCTCGTCCTTGAGTGGCTCAAAGGTAATATCTTTGAGAGGACTAAATAAATCGACCAATATGTTTGATGCTTGAGATAGGGCTTCTTGAGGAGTAATACTCCCATTAGTCGTAACATCAAGAATCAGTCGGTCTTGTTCTAAGGAACCCCCAACCCGCGCATCTTCCACCATATAATTGACTTTAGATACGGGCATAAAAATTGCATCAATCTGGAGAAAGTCCAAGGCGGTCGGATCTTGACGACTACGGTCTACCGATCGGTAGCCTGTACCCGTTTCAATCCGAAACTCCATTTCTAAGGTTGCATCCTCTGATAGGGTAGCTACCTTCTGAGTCCCATTAACTAATTCCACTTCTGACGGTAAATCAAAGTCGCTCGCTTGCACGGTTTTTGGCCCCGTAGCCACTAAACGGCCAATTTGGGGTTGATTCGAGTAGCTTTTAACAATGATTTCCTTCATGTTCAGTAAGATTTCGAGTACATCTTCCCGAACGCCTTTGATGGTTGCAAACTCATGGTTTACTTTCTCAATCCTTACCGAGGTCACTGCTGCTCCCACTAGGTTAGAAAGCAATACCCGTCTAAGGGCATTGCCTACTGTGGTTCCTTGACCTCTTTCTAGGGGTTCTAGAATAAATCGGCTGTACTGACTTTGATCTTTTTCGGTATAACTTTCAACACATTCAACTTGAAACTGCCCCACAGAGCCACCTCCCTTCGCCTGGTTTCTAGGAGGGCGACACATGACCTTCCTAGCTTTTTTCTGTTATTGAATGGGGTGAGGTCGTCTTATCTACATTCGTTGCAGAATGGGAACGATCCTTACACCCGCCGCCGTTTTGGAGGACGACACCCATTATGTGGAATGGGGGTTACATCTCGAATGAGGGTAATTTCCAATCCGGAACCTTGTAGGGCACGGATGGCAGTTTCTCGCCCCGATCCTGGGCCACTCACCATAACTTCAATTTGCCGCATTCCTTGGTCGATCGCCCGACGAGCAGCACTATCAGCGGCTGTCTGAGCCGCAAAGGGGGTTCCTTTTTTGGCTCCCTTAAATCCACTCGATCCGGCTGAAGCCCAAGAAATTACATCTCCGTTCGGAGCAGTAATGGAGACAATCGTGTTGTTGAACGTCGATTGAATGTGAGCTACACCATTAGGAATATTTCGCTTTTGCTTTTTAGGGCCTGTTTTCTTCGGTCGTGCCATAATTTAGGTTGCACTCTATGTATCTTGATCTCAAAGGTCTTTAATGGACTAATCCCAATCTGGGCGATCGCATCCAACAGCAGGTTATTTCTTAGCGGCTGCTTTTTTCTTCCCAGCTACTGTGCGGCGGACTCCACGACGGGTACGGGCATTGGTGCGGGTTCGTTGTCCCCGTACGGGTAATCCCATACGATGCCGTCTGCCCCGATAGGTTCCAATGTCCATCAGACGCTTGATATTCATTGCCTCCCAACGTCTGAGATCCCCTTCGATTTGATATTGGCTTTCTACCGTACCTCTTAAGGCAACAATATCCGCATCGGTTAAATCTTTAACTCTTGTATCTGGATTTACTCCAGTATCCGCTAATATCTTTTGGGAACGGCTTAAGCCGATCCCATAGATGTAGGTTAGACCTATTTCTATGCGCTTATCTCGCGGTAGGTCTACACCAGCTATTCTGGCCACACTTTTTCTCCCTCGTCTTGAACAACTTAACTTAGGTCATCTCCCTAGGGGGAGAATCGATCCACTCTAAAACGTAATCCCAATTGATTCAGGTCTGGGGTTGAAGTTAACCTTGACGTTGCTTATGTTTTGGGTTAGAACAGATCACCATTACCCGACCTTTACGGCGGATAACTCGGCATTTCTCACACATTTTCCGGACGGATGCTCGGACTTTCATGCCCTATTTTTGAATGTCTACAAATATAACATCTTATCAGTTTTACTTCGGTTTTGTCAAACCAGACGAGGGATATATTAGGATTCCTCTATTTCTTACGCAATCGATAAGTGATTCTCCCTTTGGTTAAATCATAGGGAGTTAATTCAACTTTCACGCGATCGCCCGGCAGAATTTTGATATAGTTCCGACGGATTTTGCCCGAAATATGAGCTAACACATTAAACCCGTTATCCAGGTCTACCCGAAACATGGCATTAGGCAAAGATTCTGTAACTTGCCCTTCCATTTCAATCAAATCTTGTTTAGCCAATGTAATCTATCCTCAATTCAACAGGTTTTTAGTACAGGAATCTACGTCCCATAACTATGCCCCGAAAACAGAATTTTCGGGGTCTTTACATATCTTATCAATTTTTTTTTGTCAAACTCTATCTTGTTATCGGTTAACCAACCGCTAATGTCCCGTTGTCAAAGCATGTTGTAAATCCTGAGTCACCTTCTCGACGGGCTGATTTCCCCGAATCCGCCTCAGTTTACCTCGAGCGCCATAGAAATCAATCAAAGGTTGAGTCTCCTCTTGATAAACATCTAAGCGATGGCGAATCGTCTCGGCTGTATCATCAGCCCGTCCTCTCAACAAAAGCCGCTCAATTAAAATTGCGTCTGGCACTTCTAAAAAAATGGCATAATCACAATCTCTATTTTTGGCATACAACATTTGCTGAAATGTCTCCGCCTGGGAACTGTTACGGGGAAAACCATCTAAAATCCACCCATTTTGGGCATCTTCTTGACTTAACCGCTCCTCCACTAAATCGAAGACTAACTGATCGGGAACCAAAGACCCTTGATCCATATAGTACTTAGCTTTTAACCCCAAATCAGTTTTGTTCGCCACACTATTACGGAGAATCTCCCCAGTAGAAATATGGGGAATCTTCTCTCGTTTTGAGAGTTCTGCGGCTTGGGTTCCCTTCCCAGAACCTGGGGGGCCAATAAAAATCAACCTTGACATGACACTACTGTTTCACCATCCCTTCATAACGTTGAGAAATCACATAGGTTTGAATTTGCTTCGCGGTGTCAATCGCCACCCCAACTAAAATCAGTAGGGAGGTTGCGCCTAATCCTTGAAATGTTGGGACGCGGGTCAAGCCTTCAACCACTGTAGGCACAATAGCCACAATGCCTAAAAACACAGCTCCTAAGAACGTCAACCGATTCAGAACCCGTTCGATATACTCACTCGTTGCTTTTCCAGGACGAATGCCAGGGATACTCGAACCCATTTTTTTCAGGTTTTGAGCTACATCCACAGGATTCATAATCAGGGAAGCATAGAAATAGCTAAAAAACAGAATCATGGTCAAGTAGAACGGAATATATAACGCTCCTCCTGGACTCAGATATTGAACTACACTAACAATCGCTGAACTACCTGTTAACTCAGCCAAAGTCACCGGCAAAATCAAGACGGCGGAAGCAAAAATAATCGGCATCACTCCACCTTGATTTAATCGCAAGGGAAGATAGCTACTTTTTTCCAAATACAGTTTTCGACCCACTTGACGGCGAGCGGAAATAATGGGAATTCGGCGTGTTCCTTCCTGAACAAACACAATACCGACAATCATCACTAGGAAGACCATGACCAAAATCACGGTGCGTCCAACAATGCTGCTATCTCCACTAGAAGCTAACTCGATGGTTTGGCCAATGGATCGGGGTAACGTAGAAACAATATTGACAAAAATCAGTAACGACGCACCGTTGCCGATACCTCGCTCAGTAATCACTTCTCCAAACCACATGACTAACATGGAGCCAGCACTTAAGGCTAAAACGGTTTGGATCACAAAAGTTGGCCCTGGATTTAAGGCCACTCCAGGAGCGCTATTTAACCATAACCCAATCCCCACACTCTGAAGGATGCACCATCCTAGAGCAACATAGCGGGTAATTTGGGAAAGTTTACGCCGTCCGGCTTCTCCCTCATTTTTCTGTAAATCTTCCAATGAGGGCAGAGCAGCAGTGAGTAATTGGATAATGATGGAGGCATTAATAAAGGGAAGGATACCCAGGGCAAAAACACCCAGTTGAGAAATCCCACCACCGGAAAATAGGTCTAATAATCCAATAACTGGACTGCCTTCAATATTGCGGCTAAATTGTTGTCGGTCAATGCCAATGACGGGGATATAAACCCCTAATCTAGCCAAAATTAATAAGCCCAGAGTAACGAGCAACCGACCTCTAAGGCCGGCTGCTTGAGCCATCTGGATAAACGTTTCTTGAGCGCTTGGGGTTTTGTCTCGACTAACGGTCATTAAGGGATACCTCGATGACGACGGTAAATAGGTGGGTGAACATGGGCAATTTCCAACTTAATGGTCTTAGGCGATGAAGCTTTTTGCTTTTGCTTTTTGCCTTTTGCCTAGCGCATGTCCGCGAAGCGAAAAGCGCTTTATTCTAAAACCTGGCAACTCCCTCCAGCGCCTTCGAGTTTAGTGCGAGCATTAGCAGTAAATTGAGCTGCTTTCACTTGCAGAGCTACGCTAATTTCTCCATCTCCCAAGATTTTCAAGGGGCCGTCATTGGTGGTTACAATTCCTGCGTCCATCAATGAGTCTAAAGTCACTTCAGTATTAGCTGGGAGAGAAGCCAGTTGACGAATGTTAACCGTAGTGTACTGTTGTTTGTTAATAACTGTAAAGTGCTTCAGTTTGGGTACACGGCGATACAGGGGCATTTGTCCCCCTTCAAACCCAGGACGAGTTCCACGACCGGAACGAGACTTTTGTCCCCGCATTCCAAAGCCGCAACTGGCACCCTGACCTGCCGAGATTCCCCGACCGACGCGACGGCGGCGTTTACGGGAACCTTTTTGAGGTGCAACATCTTCTAATCTCATGGTATTTATCCTTGCGCTTACCGGTTTACTCTCTGGTTAGTCCCTTCTTGGGCGCTAGACATAAAGTTTTTCGATCTCAATGCCCCGTTCTTGGGCTACGTCCGCAAAGGTACGGAGGCTAGACAAGGCATCAACGGCTGCCCTTGCATTATTGAGGGGGTTATTGGAACCGAGTTGTTTGGCTAGAGCATTCTGAACTCCTGCCAGTTCTAGTACGGTACGCACTGAACCCCCAGCAATTACCCCAGTACCGGGAGCGGCTGGACGCATCATTACTCTAGCGCCCGTGGCTTCTCCGGTGGACGGATGGGGTAAGGAGTTCGATTTGGTTAGGGGTACGGTAATCAGGTGTTTTTTGGCATCAGCGACTCCTTTTTTCACCGCTCCGATGACATCGCTAGCTTTACCCACACCTACACCGACTTGCCCGCGCTCATTGCCGACAACAACGATCGCCCGGAAGCTTAATTTTTTACCCCCTTTGACCACCTTGGTCACCCGGCGGATTTGCACCACCCGCTCTTGCCATTCACTTTCTTTTTCCCGATTGCGGTTGGCTTTGCGAGATTTGCCTTTCTTTTCTTTTTCTTCCATGGTTTTTGTGGGTTTATGCTAAAAGTCTAATCCAGCTTCACGGGCCGCATCGGCTAAGGCTTTAACGCGGCCATGGTACAAATTTCCACCTCGGTCGAACACCACTTTGGAAACCCCTTTATTGATGGCTCGTTCGGCGATCGCCTTACCCACTTGGGCAGACGCTTCACAAGTTCTACCCGCAGCATTCAATGCAGATTTGATTTCTGATTCCATTGTGGAAGCTGCCGCCAGGGTATGATGTTGGGTATCATCAATGACCTGAGCATAGATATGCTGATTGGAGCGAAACACCGCTAACCGGGGACGCTCAGTCGTTCCGCTGACTGACTTGCGAATGCGATTGTGTCTACGCTGCCGAAATTCTTGTCTGGTTCGTTTCATGGTTATTTCTTACCTGCCTTACCCGCTTTACGTCTGACGATTTCGCCCTGATAGCGAATGCCTTTACCCTTATAGACTTCGGGAGGACGAACATCGCGAATTTTGGCGGCAGTATTGCCCACCACTTCTTTATCGATGCCGCTAATCACCACAAAAGTGCCTTGATTAACTGCTTTGCCGGTATTATCGACCACAGCAAAATTGATCCCGTCTGGAGGGTCAACATCTACGGGTTTGCTATATCCCACATTTAAGGTTAAGGCTTTGCCCTTAGCTTGGGCCCGATAGCCTACCCCTTGCAGTTCCAGGCGTTTTTCAAAGCCCTTGGATACCCCTTCCACCATATTGAAGACGAGGGTACGGCATAAACCATGAGCCGCCCGACATTTACGGGAGTCATTGCGCCGTTTCACAATTAAGGTATTGTTGTCTTGTTCAATCGTGACTTCTGAAGGCAAGATGCGCTCTAGCTGTCCTTTTGGCCCTTTGACAGAGACTTGTTGACCATTAAGGGTAACCGTTACTTTGTCAGGAATATTAATAGGACGTTTACCAATTCGAGACATAATCTTTTACTTGTTGTCCTTGTTCATGGGTCTAATCATTGATGCTTGCTCTGGAGCAATCGTCAATTCAAAGCTACCAAACATAGCAAAGCACTTCACCACCAATACCTTGGCGACGGGCTTCACGGTCAGTCATAATGCCATGGGAGGTCGAAATAATGGCAATTCCAATCCCACCTAAAACGCGGGGGAGTTCCTTGCGATTTTTATAAACCCTCAGACCGGGACGACTGACCCGTTCGAGTTTGCTGATAATTGGGCTTCGGTTTTTGCCTTTATATTTGAGGGCAATCCGGAGCTGGGTTTTGACTCCTTCCCCCACATTCTCAAAATCGGAAATAAAGCCTTCATCTTTTAAGACTTGGGCAATACTCCGGGTGAGTTTAGTGGATGGAACTTGAGTGGTTTGATGCCGCGCTAAGTTCGCATTGCGAAGGCGCGTGAGCATATCCGCGATCGTGTCGTTTACGGCCATCGTTTACTCTCTCGATAAAACTCCTTTAGTTTTCCCGGAAAGGCATTCCCATTTCCCGCAGTAAGGCGCGTCCTTCTTCATCGGATTGAGCGGTTGTAGTAATAGCAACATCCATCCCTCGAATTTGGTCAATTTTGTCATATTCTATTTCGGGGAAAATGAGCTGCTCCCGCAGACCGAGATTATAGTTCCCGCGTCCATCGAAACTCTTGGGGCTAACGCCTCGAAAGTCCCGAATACGGGGCAGAGCCAAGTTCATTAATCGGTCTAGGAACGCATACATGCGATCACTGCGTAGGGTGACCATGATGCCAATGGGCATTCCTTTCCGAATTTTGAATCCAGCGATCGCCTTTTTCGCACGAGTCACTACCGGTTTTTGTCCAGTAATGATCGCCAATTCCTTTTGGGAGGCTTCTAGAGATTTGGCATTTTGAGATGCTTCTCCAAGTCCTCGGTTAAGGGTTACTTTTTCGATTTTGGGTACTTGATGAATATTCGTGTACCCAAATTGCTCCATCAGTTTGGGAACAATTTTTTCTTGATATCGGGTTTTAAGGGGTTGTACCATAGCGATTTCCTGCCAACTTAATCAATGATTTCCCCAGTTTTTTTGAGCATCCGTACCTTCTTTCCGTCTTCATTAACGGTATAGGAGACACGAGAGGCTACTTTTTCTTTGGTGGAATAGAGCATTACATTCGAGCTATGGATGGGAGCTTCAAAGGTCTTGATTTGTCCCGATTCTCCTTCTTGTCTGGGTTTAACGTGTTTGGTTCTAATATTCACGTTTTGAACCACGACTTTACTGAGTTTGGGCAGCGCCTCAAGCACTTCTCCAACTTTTCCCTTATCCTTGCCCGCAATCACTTGCACGGTATCGCCTTTTTTGACATGCATTTTTGTCGCAAGTGATTTCTGTTTTACGGCTTTAGCCATTACAGAACCTCCGGTGCTAGGGATACGATTTTCGTGTAATTCTTATCTCGCAATTCACGAGCCACTGGGCCGAATACACGGGTTCCCCTGGGGTTGCCATCTTTGTTAATAATGACGGCAGCATTATCATCAAAGCGAATACTCATGCCACTGTCGCGGCGTAATCCTTTTTTAGTTCTCACAATTACAGCGCGAACCACATCGGATTTTTTGATCGCCATATTGGGGTTGGCATCTTTGACGACAGCAACAATTTCGTCGCCAATGCAACCATAGGTTCGGTTGCCACCGAGAACCCGAATACACATGATCTTACGAGCGCCACTGTTATCGGCTACATTGAGATAGGATTCTTGTTGAATCATAGGTTTATTCCTGGATCAAAAAGGGAATCAACGCTCTGCATAAACAGTCACTAACGAGATTCTAGGATCTCACTGACAGTCCAACGTTTGGTTCGACTCAGGGGACGAGACTCTTTAATTAAGACGCGATCGCCTTCTTTACATTGGTTGTCTTCGTCGTGGGCTTTGTAATGCTTGGTTTTGACTACGGTTTTACCGTATTTGGGGTGGGCGCTGCGGTTTTCAATCGCTACCACCACGGTCTTCTGCATTTTATTGCTAATTACAGTACCCACTCGTTCTTTGACAGGCATAGATTATGACTCCTCTGTGTCCTCTACAGGTGTCGTCGTGTCTTGCGATTGGGTTTGAGCCAACTGCCTCTGCCTTTCAACCATCAAGAGCTGCGACTGGCGGTGTTTGAGGTGTTTGAACTGATGAGGTTTGATTTCTCCCTGGCCGGTGGCTTGCTTGAGCCGCAACTGAAATAATTCACGTTTAATGGCTACAATCTGCTCGCCCAGTTCCTCATCGGTAAGGTTTCTCACCTCGTCAATCTTAGGTAATGGCATCTTCTCTAACCTTGGGAATCACGCACCAAAAATTTAGTCTTGATCGGAAATTTATGGGAAGCCAGACGCATGGCTTCACGGGCAATGTCTTCTGGCACACCCGCAATTTCATAAATAATCCGTCCGGGTTTGACTACGGCTACCCAATATTCTGGGTTTCCTTTCCCGGAACCCATCCGGGTTTCGGCTGGGCGCATGGTTACCGGTTTGTCGGGGAAAATGCGAATCCAAATTTTCCCGCCCCGCTTGATATACCGAGTCATCGCTCGACGACCCGATTCAATTTGGCGGGAGGTAATCCAATGAGGTTCTAGGGCTTGAAGACCAAAGTCTCCAAAATTAATGACGTTCCCACGGGAAGCCAACCCTTGCATTCGACCTCGGTGTTGTTTGCGAAATTTTGTTCTTCTTGGACTTAACATGACCAGAACTCAATTCAATAATGGGTCACCAATAACGATTAGTTCTCGTTGGATCGGTCTTCAAATTGGGGGCGACGGCGATTTCCTCGACGACGGTTGGGGCTTGGCCCAGGTGGGGGAGTTTCTTCTTGCCCAGGGATAATTTCTCCTTTAAAGACCCAAAGTTTAATGCCCAAGATCCCGTAAATGGTTTGAGCGGTGCGGTAAGCGTAGTCAATGTCAGCCCGAAGGGTATGCAGGGGTACTCGTCCTTCTCTGGTCCATTCTGTCCGAGCAATTTCTGCTCCATTCAGACGGCCACTAACTTGGATTTTGATCCCTTGAACCCCTGCCCGTTGGGCCCGTTGGATGGCTTGGCGCACAACCCGGCGGAAGGATACCCGACGTTCGAGTTGTTGGGCGATATATTCAGCCAGGAGACCGGCATCAGCATCGACACGAGTAACTTCGACGACGTTAATCCGAATTTGACGATTGCTATCGCCAATTTCTTTTTGCAGGTTAGTGCGTAGAGACTCAATACCTTGACCCCCTCGACCGACGACGACACCAGGACGGGCGGTATGGATTTCTAGGTCGATCTGATCGGCTTTGCGCTCAATGCGGACTTGGGAAATCCCGGCATTATTGAGTTGTTTTTCTACATATTTACGAATCTTAAAGTCTTCTTGTAAGATTCCTGGGTAATGTCTGGAATCCGCGAACCAGCGAGAACGGTGTTCTTGAGTGATTCCTAGCCGAAACCCAGTTGGGTGTATTTTTTGTCCCACAGAGTAATCCTCTCAATCAATCAACGGTTGAGCTAACTGCTGGCCGCTTCTGGGGCAACAGCTACTGTAATATGACAGGTGGGTTTACGAATTTGATAAGCCCGTCCTTGGGCCCGAGGGCGAAAGCGCTTGAGGGCTGGGCCAGCGTCAGCAAAGGCTTTGCTAATCACTAGGCTTCTAGGGTCGAGTCCCTGGTTATGTTCCGCATTCGCGACTGCCGATCGCAACACTTTTAAGACGGGTTGACAGGCACGGTAGGGCATGAATTCGAGTACGATCAGTGCATCCCGATAGGTTTTTCCCCGAATTTGGTCTAATACTCGACGGACTTTATGGGGGGACATACGGATGTACCGTGCGATCGCACGAGTTTCTACAGAAGTATCGATTGCCATCGTTTTTCTTTCATCCTGAGTCAATAAGGGGGAAACCGATTATCCCTAGGGGGAATATTAATTATCGGCGAGCTTTTTTGTCGCTCTTTGCATGGCCTCGATAGGTTCGAGTGGGAGCAAATTCTCCTAATTTATGTCCGACCATCTGTTCTGTGATAAACACGGGAACATGCTGGCGGCCATTATGAACAGCAATGGTATGGCCAATCATCTGAGGCACAATGGTGGAGGGGCGAGACCAAGTTTTAATCACTTGTTTTTCGCCTCTATCATTGAGTTTTTCAATTTTGGTTAACAGATGGTCGGCAACAAAGGGGCCTTTTTTTAAGGAACGAGCCATAAGACTTTCAAGGTTATGTAATCAGGGGAGTCAATCAAAACATTAAAAACCAAAACTAAAAACAGTCATTTTTTAATTTTTAATTTTTAATTTTTAATTGATTAGGCTTGACGACCTCCGCGACCGCGCTTGGAAGTCCGACGACGACGACGTACAATCAAGCGATCGCTAGATTTATGTTTCTTCCGTGTTTTTGCACCCAAGGCTGGTTTACCCCAAGGGGTTACAGGGCCACTGCGACCGACGGGGGCCCGTCCTTCACCACCACCATGGGGGTGATCCACGGGGTTCATGACGCTACCTCGCACTTGAGGCCGACGACCTTTCCTCCGAGTCCGTCCAGCTTTTCCTAGGGTGATATTACGAGCTTCTACGTTGCCCACTTGGCCAATGGTGGCGTAGCATTCTTTGCGCACCAACCGCACTTCTGTAGAGGGTAAACGCAGGGTTACATAGTCCCCTTCTTTGGCGACAACTTGCGCCGTAGCTCCAGCCGCACGCACAATTTGCCCACCCCGTCCGGAGACGAGCTCAATGTTATGAACGCTGGTTCCCAAGGGCATGTTACCCAAGGGCATACAGTTGCCGACTTCAATGGGAACGTTTTCACCGGAAATCACAGTTGTGCCTACGGCTAATCCTCTAGGATGGAGGATGTACCGTTTTTCACCATCGGTGTAAAACAACAGGGCTAGGCGAGCGTTGCGGTTGGGATCGTACTCGATCGCCGCAACTTTGGCGGGAACGTTGAATTTATTCCGCCGGAAATCAACCAGACGATAGCGCCGCTTATGACCGCCCCCCCGATGGCGACAGGTAATAACCCCTCGGTTATTCCGGCCTTTGACCCGGTGATTTTTCTTGATCAGGGATTTCTCTGGCCGATCTTTAGTGATCTCCGCAAAATCAGAGACACTCTGCTGCCGGGTACTTGAGGTATAGGGTTTGTAGGATCGAATGCCCATAACAGTTCATCAATTACACTTCTGGGAACAAGATGATCTGGTCGCCGGGGGATAGGGTAACTACAGCTCGTTTGTATTGAGCTTTATATCCCGTGAAGCGACCTACACGCCGTTTTTTACGGGGGGCGCGATAGGTGTTTACCTTGGTCACTTTGACCTCAAATAGGCTTTCGATCGCCGCCTTAATTTCTGGCTTGGTGGCCTGGGGAAGGACTTCAAAGACATATTTGTTGTCTTCTAAGAGTCGAGTTCCTTTTTCGGTGACGATCGGGCGGCGGATCAGGTCAGGTAGGGCGCGATTGCCTGAAATGGTAGAGTTACTCACCATAGACCTCCTGGATTTTTTCGAGAGCGGAACCGGTGGCTATGATTTTGTCTGCATTCAGGATGTCGTAGACATTAAGTTGCTCGGCAAGAATTAATCGCAGTCTGGGGACATTGCGAGCAGACAAATAGAGGTTTTCATGGCGTTCGGGGATGATAAGCAGCACTTTGTCGGTCTCTGCTGCTCCCCAACGGCCAATCGCCCCTAGGAGTTCTTGGGTTTTGGGCCGAGCCAGGTTGTCGCCAATTTCTTCGACTACAATCAGGTCATCGGTTCTGCCCATTAAGGCAGTAGTTAAGGCCAAGCGCCGCTCTTTACGGTTCATCTTGGTTTCATAACTTCTGGGCTTGGGCCCGAAGATCACCCCACCCCCTCGCCACAGGGGAGAACGAATAGAACCTGCACGAGCGCGACCGGTTCCTTTTTGCCGCCAAGGCTTGCGTCCGCCCCCTCTAACTTCGGCGCGGGTCTTGCTGCAAGCGGTTCCTTGGCGGGCATTATTGAGTTGACGCACGAGGGCCCGGTGGACAATGTGAGCGCTCGTTTCTTCTTTGGCGACCTTGAGTTCAAGGCTGGCTTCGCCCACCTCTGACCCTTGCCAGTCTTTCCTTACGCAACTAACCATAGTTTCGATCTTTCCTTTTCTACTTGCTTTGATCCCTTAGATAGAGTGGCTCTCTTTCTTTATGGATCAGCCGCCCACTTTATTGGTTGGAGCGATACTCAGGAGCGTTCCGGGTTTGCCAGGAACTGAACCTTTAATCAGCAGTAGGTTGCGATCGGCATCTACCCGCACGACTTGCAGTTTGCGGATCGTGATTTGGGCATTGCCTTTACGTCCTGCCATTTTCTTCCCTGGATAAATTCGTCCAGGGGTGGTTCCGGCTCCGGTTGATCCAGGAAGGCGGTGGTTTTTTGAACCGTGGGACATGGGCCCCCGGCGGAAGTTATGGCGCTTTTGGTAACCGGCGAATCCGCGACCGATACTTTTACCAACGACATCAACCAGTTGACCTTCTGTAAAAAAGTCAGCTTTGAGTTCTTGACCGAGTTCATAGCTGCTGACGGTATCGCTGCGATATTCTCGCAGATGCCGCAGTCCAGTTTCCCCTGCCACAGCGCCCGATTTTTCTAAGTGCCCAACTTCTGGACGGTTGAGCCGCTTTTTCGGTACAGCATCATAGCCCAGTTGGATGGCACTATAGCCATCGGTTTCTGGGGTTTTGATTTGGGTTATGGTGCATGGCCCAGCTTGGACAACGGTGACCGGAATGGCGATTCCTTCTTCCATGTCGAAGATTTGGGTCATGCCGAGTTTGGTTCCGAGAATACCTACAGACACAGGTTGGGTAGTCTCCTTTTTGTTTACAGACAACGATTAAGCCACATCCTAATTGGATGGGCCGGATCTATAATTTTCCCTAAGTGTTACTCAGACAAATGCCAGCCTCACTTCAACAGCAAGACTCAGGCAGTTGGCTGAATTATTTAGATTCGTATTAAGGGGATTGGCCTTAACACTTTAGACAACCAAGTTTTGAATTACTGGTTACCCTTATCTATAGCACCTGGACTTAAGCACGCTAAGGCTCAGTTTCCTTATGGCGACTGGGGTCTCCGCTAGAAGGTCTCACGAAAAGTGAGCAACCTTATTTTTGGCGACAATATACCACTATAGAGTATCTGGCAGTGTTTGTCTATAGGGTGAGAATGATTTTTGGGGAGCGTGTGATCGCTATTTCTTCCGCTCCTTTCTTAACCCCCAAAGTACCCCAATCATTGCTAAATATCCCATCCCTACAGTCCATAGAATAATGTACCAGAAGGGCCAGCCTGGTGGCGGTGGAACGGACGATTGTGTTGGCTCTTGTACTTGAGTCGAGACTAGGGTAGCGGTAATGCTGGAAACGGCTAGAGCTGCACCAAAAACTTGGAGTGCTTGAAGCCTATCATTGAGTTCGCGATCGCTCTCGGTTTGCTCTAGGTTAATCATACCTTCTAGCGATCGCATCAAATTCTCCGTCATCGGTAGAACTGGCGCTAAACTGTCATAGTCCGCTTCAATTTGTTTCAGATAGGTTTCCTCTATCCATTCCCGAATTTGTGGCGGTGAATTTAGCCCAAATTCTTGCCAGATTTTCCCATGGTTATGGGCATTCACAGTTATCGTATGCTTTTGGTCTTGGATATCTTTTAATCCTATAGCATAAGTCGAGGAAAACTGCAAGCTTTTCTTTAAGTTTTCTCGCATCGCTTTTAGAGTTTCCCGATTTCCATCTTGCACATTTTTCATCAAACTTTTTAGCTTGCCATATTCATCATGCAATATTTTGACTTGCCCTTGATGTCGCCAATACGACCATATCATTTTATTGTGGAAACAAAACAGCTTGAGAAACGTTTCATAATGGACTTGCATTACGTTCTGATGGGCTTCGATTGAGCCAGAGGGATGAAATAAAACCAGCACCAGATGATGATAGTGTTGCTGGAATTCTTGCCAACTTTGTTGCCAATTTTGCAGAAATCTCAGCACCTCATAAATATCTGCACCGTTCCAATGTCCCAGATAACAGGGTTTAGCCGCCCAGTTGTCATCTGGACGCAACTTTTCCCAGCAAGCTTCAGCCACCGATTTTGTATCTGTATCTGTGGAAACTTGCGCCCACAATAGCCAAGATTGGCCAAGTGTGCCGTAGCAGTTTTGCGATTGACTGATATCTTGCCCATGGGCAAGGTGTTTTAGGATTCTATTCTTGAGATTAGGCAATTGATCGTAATCTTGAGGCGAATAATCAGACCTATTATCTTGTTTATCTATCGAATAATTTACCAACAAACCATAGCTATCCCGGAGTTGTGCGGGGGCAGAAAAACCATCGAGAGGCAACTCAAATTGCAGGAATTTAAACCAAGCGAAATCTTTGTTTTCATAGTCCTTTTCCTGACTGACCCGTTCTTCTACATCTAACTGCGGATCAACTTTGCGCCAAAAACCTAAGCGATTTTCCTGAAGTTGCTCTTTATCGCTCCCTAATCCATAGCGTAAGTCATAGAGAAATAAATTTAGATTCGGGTAAATCAGTTGCGTTTTATCCATGACCATAGATTACCGGGAAAGCCAGTCATCGTCAAGGTTGCTCTGGCTGCAGCACGTATATCTTCAGATTGGGCGATATTTTGCAAGACTTCCTCTAATTCGGTATTCTTTTTCTCGTCTAACTGGGTAATATAATTAATCAGCAACGAAGTATCAGAATCATCCGCTTCTCCTGGAATGGGCAAATCTCCTTTTGTCCTTTGACTGGCTTTAGTTTGCAAGCGTTGACGTGCTTGGAAATAGATAGATTTGAGAGGAATTTGAGTGCCAAAGTTATGCAGAGTGCCAAAATTTAATGGTTGAATGTTAAGGATATTTTTCAGTTCAGTTTGTAGCGCTGGAGATAGGGTTGCTTTTTGGTTAGCCAATGCCACAATTACAGCGATCGCGGTGATGCGTTGACTATCATTCATGACGGTTCGGGGGAAAAATTCTCGTATTATAGCGCTCTGTGCTAGTTGATTCGTAGTAACGCACCACCCTTTACTTATATTAGCGTTTTAGATTAAAATAACAGAGTTAGCATTCTTACTGGCTTATGGTTCAAGTACGAATTGAGGTGGAAGAACCCCACGCACAATTTTTGCAGAAATATCGGGATTATGGATTTTCTGACCAAGATGCATTGGTGCGTAGAGCGATCGAGCGTTTGCGTCAGGAACTAGAGTCCGAATCGCTCGATTTAGAAGAGTCGGCACGGTTATATGCTGAAGTTTATCAAACCTGCCAGGAAACCCAAGAATTAACAGAAGCTGCGTTAAGTGATTGGCCAGAATAACACATGAGAGATATCGCAACCTCTCCCCGGTTGATCCAAACTTCAGGGTAGTCCAGTTTAATTGTCACTGCCCGCTCGTAGGAGGCGATCGCTTCTTCATATCTGCCTAACGCACACAGCGCCGCCCCCCGATTGTACCAAGCTTCAGGGTAGTCCGGTTTTATCTCCACTGCCCTGTCCCAGGAGGCGATCTCCTCTTCTGTTTTGCCTAAGATTCCTAACAGCTCGCCCAGAGCATACCACATCTGAGCATTTTTCGGTTCAATTTCAACAGCTTTGCCGATGGAAGATAAAGCGCTTAATGGATCGCCTTGCTGGAATAGTCTTATAGATTCGTCGAGCAATGCTTGTGCATTTTCCTCTGTTCCCAACCCATCCCCGTCAAACTCCGCCTCTATCACTTCCGCTCTCGGTTCCTCCACCACCACCAACTCCCGCGCCAAACGTGCCGCCACTGGCGAGATTCCCCCCATGCCAAGTTCCCCAGTTTCTGCAACCGTCTCCCCAGTTCCCGGTGCTGTTCTGGGTTCTGCCGCACGCGCTGGGCAAAGTCCCGGAACCAGGCGATCAGGGTGTCCTTGGAGATATTTTTACGCATCAAGAAGCGTTCGCCCCTTGTCCACCCTTGGTCAACTCCCTCCAACAGTTCCATGAATACGGCTTCGCATTCGGCATTATCCCGCGCAGGAGGGGGCGGTGGCGCGGCGGTTTGTGGGGGTTGGCGTTTTTTGCCGAACCACCGGTTGAAGAGGCGTTTGAGCCAGTTGAGGAAGCGGAGCATGGGGGATGGGGAGATGGGGGAATGGGGGATATTTGTTATTTTACTGACTATAAGCTTATTCAGATTCCTGAAAGAATTGAGGAAGATTCCGACGACCGCTCAACACTCGCAAGATTTCTACCCCATCCTCCAAAACTCGATAAAAGATAATATAACCCTTGAATGATAAGCCTCGGAGTCCAAGACGTAAATCTGCATAGCTTTTACCTGAATAGGGAAAATCAACCAGTTGTTTACATCGCTGATTAAACTCCAGAAAAAATTCTTCTCCTGCGTCTACATTCGAGTTAGCAAAATACTCCGCAATCTCATTGAGATCTTGGGTTGCTAAAATATTGAGGGTATAGCGGTTCATCGTGGTCTCCTAACGCGCTCGACCCAGACGCTCTAAAATCTCATCAATGAACGATTCTCCATCAATGGGTGGTGTATGTTCAGACGCAGATACGGCTGCATCAATTTTGGAGGTGACCTCTTCCAGCCATTGGGTTTGGGCTTTTTCCCATTCATCAAGCAGGTGTAAGGCAGTGGAAATGACTTCTTCAGAGGTTTGATATTTCCCAGAGGCCAGCTTGGTTTGAATGAATTCTTCTTGGTCAGCAGTGAGATGGATACTCATGGTGTAACGGTCCACTTTTGATTCCTTACTTAATTACTTTACAGCGCTTCGCCCTGTATCATCCCCCATCCCACAGAGAAGCCGGATTTCCTCAAGAAACCCGGCTTCTGGCTTAAATCGATAATTGGTATATCGTTTTTTAAAGTTTTGATCTTAAAACACGGTTGATCTGATCGGTTGTGTACTTAAGCTAAGGCAAGATCTTGATCTAAATCTAAATCATCCTCAACGACACTCAAGTTGGGGCGTGACTCTTTGAGGGCAACCGGTTCCAATGGCTTGGACTGGGTTTCGATCGCGGTTAAGGGTTCATACTTCCAAAGTCCTAAACCTTCCCAAGACGGGGCAAAAGCTGGAATAGCTAAGGGACAAGCTTTCCATCCACCGCGCACAGGAACATTGAGTTGTTGGCAGTTGCCCCCTCGCCGACCTTCAGGAGTAAAGTGGCGGCAATACCGACAAGCGGAGGTTTGACAATTGGAGTTGTTCATGGCAGATCCTCAATAGGGGGCGGATATCGGCTTCTATTCTATTTTCAGTTATCTCTTAGACAAATTGAAAATAGCTTTATACTTTTTTTATGTTTGCTTTAAATTTGGACATGAATTCTCCGTTTTCACTATCATCCCTGTCAGGAATAAGGGGTTATTTCCGGGATAAACTATTGGGGATCAACAAGACCGCTCCCATTGCACTGATGATTAATCTGGATCGCCTCCGTTATAATCCGGGCAATAAAAATACGGATGAAGGATAGGTTCCTTGCTCTTGACTTATCCCTTAGAGCGATCGCCAAAACGTAGCCAGTATTACCAAAAATCCAGAGAAACATGGCTCGAATTTAAATGTTTGTGAATAAAATTCTAGGGTCTCCCTATCATTACGCATCAAAATAAGATACAATCAACGCTCAAATAAGCAGATTCACCGAATCACTACGGCAAGACCTTGGCGATGAGTAACCGTTTTCCGGCAAAACCAGCACCCGAACCCCACCAGACCTATGCCATCTCCCTCCCGCTGCAAGCGGCTCTCACGAGTCTGAATGTCAGCCTAGAGGAAGAATTAACCCGATATCGGCGATATCGCCAAGGATATACTCCACCTCTGAAAAGCTATGCGTTAACGGCAACAGCTCAAGGACAGGGAGGAAAAACCTTAGAGTTAGTCTCACCGCCGCCTCCAGAGCGCCCCCAACCGAAGCGCCCCCCCTCTCCAGAGACGCTAGAAACCGCTCCAGAACGTCCAGCTTCCCTATCCCCCTCAGCAGATACCGATTTAGGGGCTGCCCTATCTACCTCTTTTGCCGATCAAAATCTGGCTGAACCGGATACAGGGTTTGAAGCCGACAGTCCCCCAGAGGATTACCTAGAATCTTCAGAAGAATTGCTCAGAAGTTTAGCCGAGGAGGAAGAGGAAGACGAAAGCCCTGTCCCTACCCCAGCGTTTAATCCCTGGCTTACTCCCCTGGGGATCGGTTCCACCCTGCTCTTGATTCTGCTGTGCATTACATTTGGGGTGATTTTTCTTAACCCTTCGCTGATGCGTTACTTGTTCCCCAATAGTCCCTTCCGGCAGCCTAATCCCACTGTTCCCGAATCTGCTCCAGAACCTGCAACAACTCCAGCGAATTCTTCTAACGTTTCCCAATCTACCCCTCGCCCAACTTCAGAATTTGGCCAGTTAACCCTGGAGAGTTTGAGTGTTCTGGAACCCAAGCAACCCCCCCAACCTTCTCCAGTGGCTTCCCCGATTCCAGTCGCTTCGCCTGTAGTCGCGAAAACTCCAGTAGAGCCTCCCACCTCCTCGGAGTCTAACCGCTCATCGGGGCTGAATTTGCGGGTGTTGAGTTTACCGATTCTTTCCGCTGCACCGGAACCAGAATCAGAATTGCCGCCAACGCCTCAAGTGACACCTGTACAAGAGATCGAACCTTCAGCTCCTTTACCTCCTGCTCCTCCAGTTGTGCCTGGGATGACTGTCTCCCCCAATCCTCACGAGTTGCCCCAGTTGCAAGCCGCAACACCTATCATGCCTCCAGAGGTTCCGTCATTTGCTGAACCGGTACCTGAACCTGTTCCTCCTCAAAATTATCTTCAGGGCTTTACGGGATCTGTTCCGATCCCAGTAGATATGCCTGCAGAACAGGAATGGATGCCGGAACCAGTGGCGACTTTGCCGGAGTCCGAGAATGGTCAATCCTATTCGGTAGTGGCTAATTATGAGGATGGGAGTATGATGGCGAAAATTCAAGCCTTGGTTCCCGATGCGTATTTACGCAATTTTGCGGATGGGATTTATGTGTACTTGGGGTCATTTTATCATCGAGAAATGGCAGAAACGTTCGTGGAAGAACTGAAAATTGAGGGAATTTCTGCCAAAATTTATGATGATGAGTAAATGGGGATGGGATTATGAGTGTTGTCGATCGCCTATTTCGTGCCGTTCGTGCCCAAGTAAATGACTGGATCGTCCAACGGCAAGACCCGGAAAAGCTCCTAGAAACCGCTATCTTGGAATTGCAAGATGATATGGTGCGTCTGCGACAATCGGTAGCTCAGGCGATCGCCGTGCAAAAACGTACAGAACGGCAATATCATCAAGCTACGGTAAGTGCCGAAGATTGGCACAAACGGGCCCAACTCTCCCTAGAAAAAGGGGATGAAACTCTGGCCAGGGAAGCTCTAAACCGACGCAAACCTTATCTAGAAACAGCGCGACTGTTCCAGGAACACCTGCAACAGCAAGGGGATGTGGTGGATCGTATGAGGAATGATTTACGCACCCTAGAAGGCAAAATAGCGGAGGCTAAAGCGAAGAAAGAACTTTATATTGCCCGCGCCCGTGCGGCTAAAACCTCCGAACAGTTGCATCAAGTGATGAATCAATTGAATCCTAGAGGTACATCAGCAGCTTTAGAACGGATGGAAAATAAGGTACAAGAACTCGAAGCCCAAGCTCAACTGAGTGCCGAATGGGGAAAAGATCCTGTAGAGAACCAATTCCAAGCGTTAGAATCAGGGACAGAGATTTCCGTAGAGGAGGAACTCACCCTGATAAAAACGCAACTGAAAAGCCAAGCCCCCAGAAGCAAGTCCGAGTACGATCGCGAATTAGAGGAGTTGCGATCGCGACTCAATGAACTGTAGGTTATTAACCAAATTAATAATTATGGGAAATGTTAGCGTGCCACCCAACTCTTCCCTATTGCCTATTGCCTATTACCTATTGCCTCTCCTCCCTATTGCCTTTTCCCCTCCACTATAATCTGTATATAGACCCTGACAGGAAAGCAGAATTAGAATTATGGGATTATTCGATCGGATCGGCCGAGTTCTGAGAGCTAATATAAACGATCTTGTGAATAAAGCAGAAGACCCGGAGAAGATACTCGAGCAGTCTATTATTGATATGCAGGAAGATCTGATCCAACTTCGGCAAGCAGTAGCTAGTGCGATCGCCAGCCAAAAAAAGAGCCAGCAACAATATAACACAGCCCAAAATGAAGCCAATAAATGGCAGCAACGGGCGCAACTGGCTCTACAGAAGGGCGACGAAAATCTAGCTCGGGAAGCATTGCAGCGCAAAAAAGCTCAGAGTGACAGCGCCACCACCATTAAAGTTTCTTTAGAGCAACAAACCGCCCAGGTAGATACCCTGAAGAAAAACTTAATGCAGCTAGAGGGCAAGATTTCTGAGGCGAAAACCAAGAAAGACATGCTCAAAGCACGGATGCAAGCAGCTAAAGCTCAAGAAAACTTGCAGAATACCGTCTCGAACATCGGAACCAGTAGTTCCCTCGCTGCGTTTGATCGGATGGAAGAAAAAGTGCTGCAAATGGAAGCCAGAAGTCAGGCAGCCTACGAGATTGGTGGTACGGGGATTGAAGAACAGTTTACAGCCTTAGAAGGAAGTGATGTCGATGATGAGTTGGCTGCCATGAAAGCCCAGCTAACTGGCGCATCACCCAATCAAGCGGCTCTGCCCCAAGGTACTCCTGATTCAAGTCGCTCGACTTCAGAAGTTGATGATGACTTGGAGCAACTGCGCCGGGAACTCGATAAAAGCTAGGATCAGTTTAGCAATTAACAATTAATAATCTAAAGTAATTGTTAATTGCTAATTGTTAAGTATTAATTATCTGGTGATGGTTATCCTGCCCCTACGAACGATCGCCTTACAGATGCTCTGCTTATGGGTGGCGATCGCCATTGAATCCTATTTTCTCCATACTCAACTTCAGCTTCATCCCCGTTTTAGCATTTTTTATGCCGCTACACTGAATTTGCTTGCCAACCTGATTGGTTGGTTCTTATTCTTTAATTTAGAACTCTTATTGCCCAATCCCATTCGCCAAAATGTAATTGATTTAGTCCTATTTGGCCAGTGGGAGCGATCGAGTCTATCCTGGATTTTACTGGCAATTATCGGTGCTTTTCTGATTGGCTGGTTTGTCAAACGGCAAGGATTAGCTCTTCTGCGTAATATTCGCAAGATGTGGATACAAAGAAAATATGGAGAAGGAGGATTTAGTATCGCCGCCCGTGAAGCCTTTATCGAAAAAGCAATTTCTCGCACCATATTTAATGCCCATTTGATGAGTAATAGCGTTATCTTACTTGTAGTCCTGATGAAATTTATTCGGTTCAGTTTGAATATACCTTAACCGATTCATGAGCAACTTTATTCAACTGTTCAAGACTCTATTTTCCAAGCCGCCGACTCTCTGGCAAATCCTGTTTATGATCGGTTTTGGGTTCTGGACTATTGCGGCTTTAATGCCCATCTTCAAACTGGAAAAACTGCAAGAGCCAATCGCTTTCTTTGGGTTTCTCACTGTACTCTATGCCCTATGGATTTTCCTGAGTCAATATACTCTAGACTGTTGGGGTATCGATTTCAAACCCATCATTATCTGGTTGATTTTCTCTCTGATTATGAGTAGGACACTCGATAGGGTTTCACAGAAAGTGTTGTGGGTGAGCTATCCGGAATCGATCGCCCTCACTCAACTCTTTCCTGACGCGATCAGACTCCGCTCCCTCGATCTCGGATCGGCAGAAGGGAAAAAACGCTTGCAAAGAAATATTATCATTCTTCTGAGTAGTTTACTCATCAGTTGCTGGATTTACTTTTACTTTATGATTGATGAATGGGCGATCGCCAATCCACACTTGGTGAACCAGAACATGGATAACAGCTTATTTGTGATAAAATTAGACCTAGGAAAACTCCGATCGCCATTCAGCTCCGACTAATTTATCCTGCTTTTAGACAGACCTATGAATTTTAATCGACTCAGGGTTGTTGCCAATAATGTATTTGCCGAAACCATCCGCGATCGCATTCTCTATGTATGGGGATTATTCGCCATCATAATCGTGTTTATGATCCCCGTAGTTCGGGAAGTTGCCTCCACCGTAGAAGATAAAATTCTTCTGGATGTGGGCTTAGGATTGATGGAGATTCTAGGAGTGGCAGTAACGGTATTTATCAGTACTGGATTAATTAACAAAGAAATTGACCAGCGAACCATTTATTTACTGATTGCCAAACCCCTCAATATCTCTGAACTAATTGTGGGCAAATTTTTAGGCGTTTCGGCAGTTTTGAGCGTCTTAGTCGTTGGCATGATGGGGATTTATCTGGGAATCTTAACCTTAAATCAAACCAGTTATCCCTCTTTAACTGCCCTGATTATTTCTGCTCTGTTCCTCATTCTAAAGCTATCCTTGATTACAGCAGCAGCCATTTTATTTGGAGTCTTTACCCGTTCCTTAGTGGCTCTTTTCCTCACATTTGGCATTTATTTCATGGGTAACTTAAGCGCCGATATGGTGAAACTGAATGCCTTAGTCGAAACTCCCTTGTTTTCCCGTCTGAGTCAAGTCTTATTCATTATTGTGCCCGATCTATCTCGCTTAGATGTGAAAAACTTAGCGGTGTATGGGATGAACTCTTTACCGGGTGCTGTGACCCTGACCACAAATGCAGGATATGGTATTGTCTACACGATAGCGTTATTGGCTTTAGCCACAATTATTTTAGCCCAACGGGAATTTTGAGCGTGAATCGCTTGGTTATTTTGAGGCAATAGGCAATGGAAACTGTCCTAACTTCTCTTCTTCCTCATCTTTTTTTAATGCATCACATAAGATGAAGGAGTCCACTAGAAACCGGGTTTCTGATGCTCGTTCGCAAATGTACCGTGAAATCCGATGGGGATAACGCTGGGTAATCCTAACCGACAAACGGGGGAATCACTGAGGTGATGGGCATCATAAATCCAGATTTCGCTGGTATGACTAGAGGAATGATAAATCACAGTTAGCACCCAACCCTTCTCTTCTGTTTCTGGACTGGGGACATAAAGCGGTTCTGTGGGGTACGATCCGAGACCTGGATCGCCCATTTCCAAGGTTTGGGTTTGGTTATCCCAACGAGCAATGACATTCAGTAAATCTTCACCTAATGGGGTTCCTGGACGATGCATGGACAGATAGGTATAGCGTGCCGGTTTTCCAACTTCTAGGGGGGAGACAATGGGAAATTCGCTATGCTGCTCAATCAAGGGATAATGGTCAATGAGTTCCCCTGTTTTTGGGTTAAGATGCGATCGCCACAATTGGCCTAATGCTTCCGTATGAGTTTTTCCACTAGGGACTTCTTTCAGAAATGTATTGGTTTGGAAGTCTTTATAACGGGCAAAATCGATCGCCAGATTCCCCTGTTCATCCATAAATCCGTTGCTAAAGTGCCACTGGAACCAGGGGGGTGCTTCTTGTTTCGACACCAGAGAGAGGGTTTGGCGATCGAAAATTAAAATTTGTGTGGCTCCATTCAGTTGCCATTCCAGAGCATCAGAAAAACACTGAGTCCCCAGCAAAATCGGGAATAACTTCAATTTAATGGGGGGAATGAAAAAGACCAAATAGGGGCCAGCGAGAACGAAATCATGGATAATGGACACACTCTTGAGAACATGTTCGCCCATTTGGATAATTTTGCCCGTGCGATCGCTCTTATATAAACATAATTTTGGTTTGGCTCCCAGAATTGTACCAAAGTTGAAAATTTCCCCCGTCTGAGCATCTACTTTCGGATGGGCAGAATAGGACATTCCTGGTTGTAACTGGGATAGGTCATCCTTACCCTCAGTGTCTAACGTTTCCAAGTCTAACCGATAGGGGCGATCGCCTTCCCACAGGGCTAAAAGTTTATCAGGTAGGGCCAAAACCGACGTATTCGCTGAATGTTTCGGTCGCTTTCCCCAACGTTGCCAAAGCGGACCCGGGGCAGTCCTGCCATAATTGGAATACAAAAACTGATTCGCCGCACCCTCTGCACAATATCCTTCCGTTTGCACATATCGATAAACCCCAGTTGCTCCCTCATCCGTAAACTTAACCGCCAGAATTGCACCATCCCCATCAAACCAATGACCCACGCGCACACCACCCCGTTCTAACCGTCCAGGGCCATTACGATAAAGTGTTCCTCGTAACCCTTGCGGTATCGCACCTTCTAAGATCTCAAGGGGTGTTGGGGGAAACTCTGTCCCAGGTTGAGTGAGAGATCGACTCCAAGCCGGATAAGATTCAGTAATGGAAGACATAGAGGCAGATTAAAGAGCTTCAAAACCTAGATTTTTTAGATCATTGATATTATAGTAAAAAGATTGTGGATAAATAAAAATGCATTATGTTTTGGGCCGATAAGATTGCACAAGATGCACAGGGCGAACAAATTGTCAATGACTCGAAAACTCCATCCGGTCGTGTTCATGTCGGATCGCTACGGGGAGTCATTATCCATGATGTCATCTATCGTGCCTTAAAACAGGCCCAAAAACCCGTTAAGTTCCTTTATGGTGTCGATGATTATGATGCCTTAGATACCGTTCCAAAGTATCTCAACCAGGAACACTTTAAACCCTACCTAGGCTATCCTCTCTGTAATGTCCCCTCCCCAGAAGAAACCGCCAGCGACTACGCCAAATATTTTATGGGCGAGTTTCTACAAGTCTTTGAATATTTGGGAGTACAGCCAAAAGTTTATTATCTGCGCGATCTCTATCGCACTGGACAACTCAATCCCTACATTGACACCTTTTTAAACAATGCTGACTTAATTCGCCAAGCCTATGAACAAGTCAGTAAAGCCAAACGACCTGATGATTGGTATCCCTTCCAAGTCGTCTGTGAAAATTGTGGTAAAATCGCCACGACTGTCGTCAGCGATTACAACGGCGAACAAGTCTTTTATACCTGCAAACCAGATAGCACCGATTGGGTAGAAGGATGTGGTTATTCGGGCTGGGTTTCTCCCTTTGATGGGAATGGAAAATTACCTTGGAAAGTGGAATGGGTCGCCAAATGGGATATCTTGGGAGTCACCATTGAATTGGCAGGAAAAGACCATTCCCAAAAAGGTGGATCTCGTGATGTGGCCAATGCCATTTGTCGCAAAGTACTGAAAAAACAACCACCTTTCCATTCGCCCTATGAATTTATTTTAGTCAATGGGACAAAAATGAGTTCCTCCAAAGGAGTCGGTTCAAGTGCCAGAGATATGGCGGGTTTATTGCCGGCTGAACTCTTGCGGTTTTTGATGTTAAGAACTCCCCCCAAAACTGTAATTAACTTTGCACCCAACTATGAAACTACGACTCGCCTATTCCGAGATTATGATACGTTGATTGCTAAATACCAGGAGTGGCAAAGTACTGGAGAAGAGGGTGAACTCCCGAAGGATTTGATGTCTCTCTTGTATGCCCAGTTGGATAGTAAAATTGAACCCTATCAACCCTTTGAACTGAGTACCTTAATTTCCTTGTTGCAAATTCCTGGTTTAGAGATTGAAGCGGAAATTCAAAAACGAATGTCTTCTCTAACCGATAGGGATTGGGCAGAGATTACAAAACGGATTGCTGTCGGCAAAAAATGGCTTGAAGATTATGCCGATGAAGAAGAAAAGTTAGTGATTTATTGGGATGAGATTCCTGAAGGGGCTAGTCAATTATCCGAGGAACAAAAGACCTATCTAAACCAGTTGGTTGTGAATCTGGAAAAACTTGAAAGTTGGGAAGCGGAGGAGTTACAAACCTTAATTTTCTCTACTACGAAGGAGTTATCGATTAAACCCAATCTAGCATTTCCTGCAATTTACCAATCGTTCCTAGGCAAAGAACGGGGGCCAAAAGCAGGCGGTTTATTGTCGTATTTAGACCGTAAGTTTGTAGTTGAGCGCTTAAAGGCGGTTCTGGACTTGGGTTAGTCTCCTGGCTGAATTAAAATCATGTATAATGGGGAGGCTGGGACTGTAGCTCAGTTGGATAGAGCGAGCGCCTCCTAAGCGCTAGGCCATGGGTTCGAGACCCGTCAGTCCCGCTTTAAGTTCTCGATTGTTGTGCCTGGCATCGAACCCATGGCATAGCACTCAAGAGACTACACTCAACACACATTCAACACAAACTCATCCTACACCACTCCAAAAGAGTGCAGGGTAAATAGGTCATAGAAGTAGAGAAAACTTATTCATAGAAACATTGCCATAGAATTCCATCAATACATCAGTCACATGACAGTCGTACGACCATCAC